>NZ_JAVRHM010000049.1:0-2707 GCF_031846525.1 Autumnicola patrickiae | reverse complement strand
CTTAACAGCAGTATCCTGTAAAAACAACAATGAAGAAGAAAATGTTGACCATTCAGGAATGGACCATGAAAATATGGGCGAAGGTTCAGAAATGATGGAAGGTGGGGAACAAACTTCCGAAGATATGCCTGGCAGTGAAAATCAGGATTCACAGACGGGAATTATCGTTAATGATTATATGGAACTAAAAAATGCCCTGGTAGCCGATAATTCCGAAGGGGCTGCGCAAGCCGGTGAAAGCCTCGTAGCAGCTTTTGAAAACTTTAATATCAGCGGTTATGAAGCTGCCGAACAGCAGGAACTAACCGAAATTATTGAAAGTGCCAAGGAACACGCTGATCATATTTCCTATAGCGATATGGCGCACCAAAGGGAACATTTTGAACTAATGAGCATTGATATGGTCGATATGTTGGCTATTACCGGTTCCCCTGAAAGGCTTTATCAGCAGTTTTGCCCTATGTACAACAACAAGAAAGGCGCGATTTGGCTAAGCACCAGTGAGGAAATAAGGAACCCTTACTTTGGACAAAATATGCTTAGCTGTGGAGAGGTCCAGAAGGAAATTTAAGGAATGAAGATCCTAAAGATCATCGGTCTGATTTTATTGGTTGCCTTTGTGGGGATACAGTTTATCCCCACAAACCGCAATCATAGTGATTATATTCCTAAATCAGATTTTACGGAGATTTACGAGGTGCCCGAAAACATCAATACCATCCTGCAAACCTCTTGTTATGACTGCCATAGCAATAATACCAATTATCCATGGTATAATAAGATCCAGCCGTTTACTTGGTATTTGAACGACCATATTGAAAAAGGCAAGGCAGATTTGAATTTTAGTGAATTCGGGGAGTATTCCTCGCGACGGAAAAGCAGCAAATTACGTTCTATAAGCAGCCAGGTGGAAGATGGGGAAATGCCTTTGCAGTCATATACTCTAGTGCATTGGGACGCGAAACTTTCTGACAAGGAGAAGGAAGAAATCACTGTTTGGATGGATTCTTTGGCTATGGAAGTAAGGTAAAAAAAATAATTACCCATCCCTGTGCCTGAAGACTGTTTGTTTAATTAGTTAATGAATATTTCAGGTGCAGGGTTTTTGTATGAAGCAGGAAAAGTGGAGTTCTTCTCCGATATCCAAACTAAAAATGTAGAAAATCAGTATTCCTGTTCAAAGTCAGTGCAGATGGACCAAGGATGAATGACTAAGTATAAAACCTAAAGAACCAACAAACCAGCAATCATGAAAAAGGAACTTGAAATTGAAAGGAATTCGAACAATATTGAAAATCTTAAAATTTTTCAGATTAAGAATGTGGTTTGCCAGCGATGTAAAAGGAGCGTAAGAGAAATACTGACTGAATTAAAAATTCCTTTCAAGAGAGTGTCTTTGGGAGAGGCAGAGTTGGAAAGGAGTCTCTCAGATTTTGAGTTCACATTGTTTCAGGAAGAGTTACGTAAAGTGGGATTTGAGCTCATTTTTGAAAAAAATGAACGCCTGGTGAACCAGATAAAATCAATAATTATTGCGCGGGTTTACAAGGAGGAAGATTTTGGGGAACAGAAGATTTCAGATCTATTGACCAGCCGTCTACACTACGACTATAGCCATCTTACCCATATTTTCACAAAACTTGAAGGGAAAAATATTCAGAAGTTTTATAGTGAAATAAAGATAGAAAGAATAAAGGAGTTATTGGAGTATAACGAGCTAACTGTTTTAGAGATTGCTCATGAAATGGGGTATAGCAGTGCTACCTACCTATCAACCCACTTTAAAAAAGCTACTGGTGTAACTCCTTCGGATTATAAAAATAAAGAAGAAAAACGTAAAACAGATCTCAATAGGTTCTGAGATAGTAAGGAATTGATCTTTTGTGAAAAGAAACATTACAATAAGTTTTTTGTTGAAAGCCATGGGAAAATAGAAGGTTTGGCCGCCTATATTGTCTCAATTTTTAGATACTGGTAATTTAGGTAAAGTAAATATTCTCTTTTCTAAACGTCATATGATTCTTCTATATTTTATAATCTTTTCATGACCATTTTTCGTAGTCTTTACTGTTAAATAATTACAACCCCTTAATAGTGAATGTTTTTTCTGTTATATTAAAAGTGCTTTTGAACCTTTTGAGCTATCTTTATTCTGGATAAGGAAAATGCGTCCTATGTTTAGAATTCTGAGAGAAAAGGGAAAATATGACTTTGATCATATTTGAAAAAAGAGCAATTAATTATTTTTGTTATTGAATTATTAAAATGCTCCAAATATAATTTCAACCTTATTTCAGTGGTAATTAGCTAATGAATAGAGGAAATTAGAAGAGTGTTATGAAAGCCTTCCTATTAAAAATATCATCTTTGGTCCTGGCATTTTTAATGTTCCTATCGACAATGTCCTTTACTGTGAATAAACACTTTTGCGGTGATTTTCTTGTGGACCAATCAGTCTTTTTTGAAGCTGATACCTGCGGAATGGAACATGATTCCGGAGTAGCTGATGAGAAAGGTTGTTCTGACGATTCTATAGCTATTGATGGTCAGAAAGATTTGAAGATATCCTTTTATGATCTCAACTTTGATCAGCAAGTATTTCTTGTAAGTTTTGCTTATTCATTTAACGGGCTTTTTGAAGAACTGCCTGCGAAAGATATTCCTTTTGTCAAGTATATACCTCCCTTAATCGTTCAGGAAATCCACA
>NZ_JAVRHM010000048.1:0-2766 GCF_031846525.1 Autumnicola patrickiae | reverse complement strand
TTCTTTCTCTCCCGTATTACAACCGGAAAGAAACCCTATACCTATTACCGCAATTGCGAAAAATTTTATTTTAGCTTTCATATTTGTTGTGCCTGCTTTATGGACCGGATAAGTCATGAGGGGGGAGTAGGGCACAACCACCAGTCCACTTACGCAGGTCTTTTTTATTTTATTGTTTCTTGTATACTACCACACTTCAGCATTTTTCCTCCAAAAAATGGATTTTGAATTGCCTCTTCGTGGCTTAGCCAAAAACCTCCTGAGTTATTATTAGCCATTGGACAGCGCGCAAAATACAATTGGTTTTCCGCAACTTTGCCCTTAAGAAAATCAGCAAATTCACTGGAAAAATCCGAAAATGCAGCCTTTTGCGATTCCAGATTACGATTAGCAGCCAACTTTGTTGCGACTTTCTGTAATCCATCGGTCCCTTCTAACTTTGCAATAGAGTTGAGAAGTTGCTCTGCTTCCTTCTTTGCCAGTTCTTGATCAGACTTGAGTATTGCGGCTTTAAGGGTTAAATAGTCTTCATAAGCTGTAGTTATTTTTTCGTTATTAAATTTTGGGATTTTACTGTCCATCATTTTCATCTCACCCGACTCCATATTTTCGTGATCGTGGTGCATCATTTTCTTCTCCTGGCTATAACCCAGACTAACGGCTAATAGCAGTACTACTGCAGTTTTTACTTTTAAAGTTTTCATAGTTTTTAATTTTAGATATTCATATTTGATTTTCATTTATTACTTAATTCTTAGTTTATTACGGATTTCACTTCACCGCAGGTAAGCATAGCTTCTCCAAAAAACGGGTTCCTAATTTCTTCGCTGTTACTTAGCCAGTAGGCACCTTTGTTGTTATTGGCCATAGGGCAAAAGTTCACATACAACTTCTGGTTAGCTCCAAAAGCCTCGACAATCTTTATTAGTGGCTGTGAAAGGAAAATAAAGTTTTCACGTTTCCCTTCTATTGTAGTAGCCTCCTTACACAACCTCGTGTGTTTGAATAAGAAAGCCTTTTTTTCTTCCCAGAAATTCTTGGCATGACCAGAAAGGGAATTGCCATCAAGTTTATCAAGAGCAGCCAATAGCTCAGTACTCGATTCCTGTGTCTCATCTATATTAGCCCTTACCAGCCCTTCTTTAAGTTCCAGATAGGCTTCGATTACTTCATTAAGTTGGTTTTTGAAAGCTTTGGGGACATCTTTGCTCATGTCCATCACATCTTCCTGAACAAATTTTGAAGTTTTTGTTTGCTCCGGCATGTCGTTACCCTCTTCCATTTCCATTCCACCATGATTGTGTCCTGTCATGGCAGGACCACCTTCCGGGCTCATCATGCTCCGTTTCCCTTGCAGTTGCGCGGCAGCATCTACCTTAAATACGCCATTGGCCACAACTTCATCACCTGCTTCCAAGCCTTTAGTGACCACATACAAGTCCCCTGCCTCGGGTCCTAGAACTACTTCCCTAAACTCGAAGGTGGGCTCTTCAAACTCGGGCCTCCTTAAGTAGACAATGGCTCTTTTACCGGTCCACAGGATGGAAGATTTTGGTATAACGAGAGCGTTTTCTAAATTATCCAACTCACTGTTAATTACTCCCTGAGCAAACATATCCGGTTTGAGTTTTCCTTTAGGATTATCTACTTCAGTTCGCACCAAAGCTACCCTCGTTTGGGGGTTAATAACAGGATCAATAAAAGTAACAGTACTGGAAAAGGATTGTCCAGGCATCGAGGGTACAGAAAAAGTAACTTTATCTCCTTCTTTGATCCATGCAAGATCGCTTTCATAGGCATCATAAAGGACCCATACTTTATTTAAATTAGCGATATCAAAAAGCGGCTGACCTTCGCCCACATAATCTCCTTCACTTACATTTCTACTGGTAACGGTTCCAGACTGTGTAGAATAAATATCAAAATTATATTGCACCTTTCCATTCTCCTTAATATTCTGGATTTGCGTATCTGTTAAATCCCACTGTTTTAATTTCCTTACCGCAGCTTCTAAAAAAGAAGGATTAGTCTCTTTAAACCGTACAGCCTCCAGGAGTTCCTTTTGTGCCTGTACTAACTCCGGGGAATAGATAGAGGCTAACCTTTCTCCTCTTCTTACTTCTTGTCCCGTGAAGTTCACAAATAACTTCTCAATACGTCCCGGAAAACGTGCAGTCACAGCCGAAACATTGCGCTCATCTGCGGTCACCCTCCCCGTAAGATATATCTCTTTAGTAGGTGACCCTGCCTTTACAGTCACGGTTTGAATATCGGCAATTCTGGCTGCGGCTTCACTCATTTGTATCTCAGAGTCATTGACAGCTGCAGACGCTTTCACGGGTATTAATTCCATACCGCATATAGGACAATTTCCCGGTTCCTCCTGTCTAATCTGTGGATGCATTGAACAAGTCCAGATTTCTGATTCTCCTTCCTCATGAGCATGTGCTTCCTCCAGCTGATTTTCGGTGGTGGCTGAACTTTCTGATGTTCCACCAAAAAAAAGCCACCCCAAGAGTAGGCCTGCTGCTAAAAAGCCCAGCCCAACGTATATCATTTTTTTATTTATTTTATTCATAACCTTCTCCTATTAAGTAGTTTATTCTATACACATTGTTATTTCGTTCTGTTTTGGCCCTTGCCAGTTCCAAACCGTAGTTTAAAAGTTGGCGTTCCATTCGAATTATTTCCAAAACATTGTTTCTACCTGTAGATAGTTCTGTCTGGTAAAGCTCCAGTGATTGTTTGGCAATTGTTGTCAACCGA
>NZ_JAVRHM010000047.1:0-3106 GCF_031846525.1 Autumnicola patrickiae | reverse complement strand
CTTATCCAAATAGTACAACATTTTTCCACAATAGTACAAGTTCACTCTGCTATTTTATAGGTAAATTCGCTTCTTTAATCGAAAACATATGGAGATCATTTCCGTTGTAGGAATGTTTTTCCATTTAAGATGAAAAGTACATTACATAATATTGTCTCTGTATTAATGGCACTTGTGGTGTTGTTGTCTACTTTATCTTTTACTGTAGACAAACATTTCTGTGGAGGTCTTTTAATGGATCTGGCTGTCTTTTCTGAAGCTAAAAGTTGCGTAATGGGAATTCATGATCATTCCAATATGGCCACTTCCATGGAGAAGGATCATTGTTGTAGTAATGAAAAAATTTTAGTTGAAGGTCAGGACGAGTTGAAAAATTCGTTTTTATCGCTGGATTTTAAACAACAGGTGTTTTTAGGTGCTTTTGCGAATTCATATGTGTCTCTATTTAATTATATGCCTCGGCAGGTGCCGGCTTACACATTTTATTCTCCTCCTTTGCTGATCCATAGTATTTATCTTCGGGATCAGGTGTTTCTTATTTGATTTAATATTTTTGTCAATACCAGTTACTTACTACTGGTAAGGTATATCTGTTTTAGAAGTGAATTAAAATATTCATTGAGATTATACTTTATGTGAAATAGCCACTACAAATGACTTCATGTTCAAATATTAATTAAATTAATAGGAAATGGAAAAACATCTTTTTGCAGTTTTATTAATAGTTGTATCTATAAATTTTACTAATGCCCAACAAACCCCCTCATTAGAAGGGAATGTGGATAATTTACCTGTACGGGAGTACCATTTAACCCTAGATGAAGAAATGGTCCATATTGCAGGAGAGGAAAGCATGGGCATGACGATTAACGGCAGCATTCCCGGTCCAACTTTAAACTTTAAAGAGGGGGAATATGCCGTTATATACGTTAAGAATGAAATGGAAGAGGAAACTTCAATTCATTGGCACGGCCTCCTGCTACCCAATTTTTACGACGGAGTGCCTTACCTCACTACACCACCCATAGAGCCCGGTAAGATACAGAAGTATGAATTTCCCCTCATTCAGGCTGGGACTTACTGGTATCACTCTCACACTATGCTGCAGGAACAAAGTGGCGTATACGGTTCAATCGTCATAGAACCACAAAAACCATCGGCCGCTTATGATTATGATCACGACGAAGTACTGGTTCTATCGGATTGGACTTTTGAGAAACCGCGGAATGTCCTGCGGAACCTAAAGCGCGGCAACGAATGGTACAGCATTAAAAAAGGAACTGCGACTCCCTTGAACCGTGTAATTGCCAGAGGCGCTTTGGATGCCCAGCTGGATTTCTGGCGTCAGCGCATGGAAGGTGCAGATATCGCGGACATATATTATCCTGCTTTTTTGACTAACGGGGATACAGTACAACATTACACCAAATATGAAGCCGGGGATAAGGTAAGGCTACGCATTATAAATGCAGCCGCATCAACGCAATTTTGGCTCACCTTCGGAGGCACGCCGCCTCTTTTAGTTTCGGCCGATGGCCTGGATGTGGTTCCGGTGAACAAAGAAAAACTTTTTATTTCCATCGCAGAAACATATGACCTGATCATTACCATTCCTGAAGACAGACAGATTGAAGTGCGGGCCGTGGCCCAAGATGGATCAGGGGCTACACATGCCTATTTCGGAAGTGGAGAGGTACTATCGGCAGAGGTACTGCCAAGGCCGGATAAAATAGGTATGATGATGCAGATGGCAGATATGGACATGCGAATGGGAGCTCCCGCCATGAAATTCAATCCGGGTAAAGTAGAGCCTTACGAGCTTATGAAAGAATGGGGAATGGACATGGAACATGATGAAAAAATGGAGGGGGATATGGGAGTGGACCACGATGTACACGCACCTTTGACTGACAGCCTTCAGGCAGAACGTTCTTCTTCAGAGAATACCAAAACTTCAGAAAAAGGACAGCAGAAGGGGGGAGCTGATATGTCAAAAATGGGAATGTTTGCAGATTATAATTATGATTTTCTACAGGCTCCTGTTCCTACTACCATTGATGAGAAAAAACCCGAAAGAGAGATTTTGCTGAACCTTACCGGTAATATGTGGCGCTACATCTGGAGTATGAATGGAGTACCTCTGGCCGAAGCCGATATGATTAAAATTGAAAAAGGTGAAAAAGTGCGAATAATATTCAACAATCTCACCATGATGCATCATCCCATGCATTTTCACGGCCATTTCTTCCGCGTTCTTAATAGCCATGGAACCTATTCCCCGCTTAAGCACACAGTGAATGTAGCACCTATGCAAAAGACCATCATTGAATTTGAGGCCAATGAAGATAGTGATTGGTTTTTACACTGCCATGTGCTGTATCACATGGTTGGGGGCATGGCCAGGGCAGTAACCTACCAGACTGACCGCCACCCACTAATGAAAGAACATCCCAGAGAAATTCTCTTTCAGGAAGGGAATCATTTTTTTACCTGGGGCTTAGCAGATGTAGCTTCTCACATGACCGAAGTGAATGTGGTTTCCAGCAATATCAGGAACCAGTTCAATTTAATTGCAGAATACGGCTGGAACGAAAATTTAGAAGCTGAGGTTTCTTATGAGTATTACCTGAACGATTGGTTTAGGGTTTTTGGTGGAGTGAACGTGGAAAACGAGATGGAAGGTAACCTGGATGAACTAAGCACTACTGCCGTTGCCGGGGTGCGCTATTTTACGCCTTATATGTTCAACCTGGATGTACGGTTGGATCATAAGCTAAGACCGCAAATAAGTTTAAGCCGGGAAATTATGTTATTTCCAAGATTCGTCATATTCGGAGAATATGAATTCCAGGCCGATTTTGGCTGGGTAAATGAATTGCCCCAAGGCACTGACTTTGAAAAAGAACAAGTGTACAATGTGGGTGCCGAATACTTCCTTTCCAGGAATTTTTCTTTAATGGGAAGTTATGACAACCGGTTTGGTGCGGGGGGTGGACTTAGCATAAGATTTTAAGTAGTACCAATTTCAATTAATATCAGTTTAAAACAATTCAAAAATGAAAAATCTAAAAGTTAACTTAGGAATTGCAATGCTAGTAATTGCAAG
>NZ_JAVRHM010000046.1:0-3496 GCF_031846525.1 Autumnicola patrickiae | reverse complement strand
CATTATGCAAAGAAAATAATTATGTAAAGTAAACGGCTGAACCTCCTTATTTCACTCATTAATCCTTCAATTTACTTTACATAATATTTTTAGAATTTCTTCAGCCACATCATCAAATTTTCATTTTTTGTCCACGTAGCTGTTTCCTCAGGATTAATATTTACATAAGCTTTTTCTAAAGCTTGACGTTTTTGTTTGGAATCTGCTCTGGCATAGATTTCTGTAGTTTGAACGGATACGTGTCCCAGTATATCCCGGATATAAACTAGATTCACTCCTGCTTGCAGCAGGTGCATTGCTTTAGAGTGCCGCAGGGAATGACAGCTTATTTTTTCTGGGAGCAGCATGTTATTTGATTTCTTTGCCTTTTTATAATATTTCTGTAGAATGTAATGAATCCCGGCCCGGGTGAGTTTCTCCTTTTTACTATTAAAGAACAGTGGATACCTATTCGAAAAATCTGCATCTAACCGGTTTTCTTTTAAATAGTTTTTTAGGTGCTCGGTTTGAGCATTAAGCATCGGCACCACACGCGCTCTGTTTCCCTTACCAATAATTTTTATCACTGGCGGAGTATCCAGCCTTACCATAGATGGGGTCAGGTCAATAATTTCCTGTACCCTGGCCCCCGTATCATACATTAAAGACAGCAGCACCAAGTCCCTCCGTCCTCTGATGGTAGCAGCGTCCGGTTGTTGCAATAACAATTTCATTGCTTCAATGGTGAGGTAGGTAATGGATTTATGCTGAGATCTTTTAAACCTAATGGATAAAATCTTTTGGCATTGGTGCAGATGATCCAGGCTTTCATGTTGTAAAAACCTGTAGAATGAATGGATGGCCGCCAGGCGTGCATTGCGAGTCGCATTGCTACTGCTCCTAGTACTTTGTAGCCAGTCGAGATAATCCAGTACTACTTCTTTGGTAACCATATTTAAGGTAAGTTTTTCTACTTTTAGACGTTTTTCCTTTTGGAGGTATTCTAGTAGTAAAACAAAGGTATCCCGATACGCTCTAATCGTATTGTTACTTAGCCCTTTCTCATGGGGCAGGTACCTGGATATAAAATCAGAGATATACTTGGAAAAATCAGTTGGCTTCATAGTTATTATATTTAGGAAATACATTCAGGCAGGTCATATCTACGTCCCTGATCAAATCTGGGTACATATTGGCCGTGAGTCTTACATAATGGTTAGTGGCCCCTATTGATCCGTGACCCAGATAATTGGAAAGAATCGGTAAGGAAGCGTAAAGGTCTACGCCAGCTTCAGCCATACTGGCCAGTGAGGTGACCGCAAAAGTATGACGAAGATCATGGATACGTGGCCCATGGTTATTTCCGGTATGATAAATAGCCGCTTTATTTAAGCACTTTTTAAACCAGCTTCTTACCCCTTGCCCACATTTATTTCCGTTGATGTTCACAAAAAAATATTCCGACTTATTCTTTATAGGGAGTTGATCCCTATAAAGTTTGTATTCTTTACAAACAACAACCAGCGAAGTTGAAATAGGAATGATGCGCTCCTTCCCGTTTTTGGAGTCTTTTACCTGTAAATAATTTTCTTCCAGGTTTACATCTTCATCTGTTATGGCCAAAGCTTCTCCAATACGAATTCCGGTGCAGTACAATAGCCTGACCAGTGCCGGCATACAAATCAAGCATGAATTCATATTTCTTTTTACAGATCTTAATTCATCAGCAGCTTTAAATAAGGCATGGACCTCCTTTTGGGAATAGATGTAAGGAACAAAGGTATTTTTCGGGTAACGTGGAAGTTTGGGGATGTAAGAGGGGATACCCAAATCACAGAGGTATGAAGAAAATTGTGCAAAGAACCTTATTCTATCGTACCGATATCGTTCAGACTCATTGCATCGCTCTTTACACCATTTTTGGGCAAACTCCTTCCTGATCCCTTTCGTTTTTTCTTCCTGTTGATGGGCTAGCTGGTCAATTTGGGATAAAATAATTTTCCCAGTGGTATACTTAAAACCCAGCTTTGTTTTCATATCAATGAATTGCGTAATATCCGGACCGTATATGCTGTCATAACTAATCATAAAAAACACCTCCTTTCTGCAAGTAAAAATCAGGTGATACGGAAGGCACTTCCAGTATACACTGTTGCATGGATTTAAGATCAATTCTTAAGTAATACCGTGTGGATTCCGTGCTTTTATGGCCCAATACTTCAGAGATGACGGGGAGCACTGTACTTTCCTCCAGCAACCTAAATCCCAGGCTTTGTCGCAGGGAGCGAGGGCCATACCTTCTGCTCTTAATATTAATCCCTGCTTTTATATAAGCTCTTTGGACAATATGGGTAATCACATTGCTTGAAGTAAAATAACTATATGGCGGTCTTTCCGACAAAAAAATACATGGCTCCTCTGATTTTGCCCGTGCGTATTTCAAATAATCGATGATCGCATTTCCAACGTCAGGCAATAAGGGCAATATTAATTCTTTCCCTGTCTTGACTTGTTCTATTTCAATAGTACTGGTATCCCAATGCAGATTTGAGAATTTCAATCTGGCAATATCCGAAGCCCGAAGTCCCAGTCTTGCAGCCAAAAGAATGATAGCATAATTTCGTTTTCCTATTGGACTAGATCTTTCCACCGATGCAATTAGTTTTTCTATTTCTCCTTTTGAATAGGTAGAAGGTAATTTAGGTTGATCGACGATCCGGTACTTGGGGATTCCTTTGGAATAATCGGCTATTAAAAGCTCCTGTTTAAATAAGTACTTTATAAAACCCCGAAGTGTTGAAAGGATAGGAACTACCACAGTTTTTCCACAATCCAAGGTATTTATATACTTTAAAAGTACAGCTAAATCAATATCCCTTATAGCAAGGACTTTGTTTTTATTGCAATATTCCAGAAAACGAAAAAGGCAACGTCTATAGCAATGTAGGCGTATGTTAGATAATCTTTCTTCTACTCTTTTATAATCCAGATACCTTATTATGGCCTCACCTAAGACCCCATTAAAGACCAGGTGAACTTTCACGGGTGGTAGGTTCGGGACCTTAATCTGGCCGGTACTTTGGAATTCAGTGAGTTTCCTCGTACCATTAGCTAGAAATTGTTCCTGTTTGGAAAGCTTACGCCCTTTACGACCTTCAAACTCGTAATTAAGAAATTGCTCTTCTACTTTCTGATCATAATGTTGGATTCCGTTGGAGACCATAAATTCCCTCAGTCGTAGCCAACCTCTTCGATAGGCTCCAACTGTATTACCGGAGTACGCATGGCTGTTTTCAAGATAATTCCCGACTTCAGCCATCAATTCATTGAAAGCCCTAATTTGTTCATTCATAAGACTATTATTTAGAGGTTAATAATTCCTCTAAATAAAATATTGTCTGCTAAAGTTGAACGAGAAAAGAATTAAAATTATGTAAAGGAAAACACTGGTATTTTACTGATTATGAGAAGTGTAAAACAACAACTTTACATAATTATTTTCTTTGCATAATGGGCT
>NZ_JAVRHM010000045.1:0-3663 GCF_031846525.1 Autumnicola patrickiae | reverse complement strand
AGTGCGAGCGGGCGAGCGTGATTGTCCGTAGGACAATCCGCTGAGCAAGAGAGCTCTTACCTTTGATTTCAAACCAGTTTGAGCATCTTTGTTTTTATATGCTGTTGTAAAACGTTTTGCTTAGGCCTCTTTTTTACCGTTGATAATCTCCTAATACTGGAAACCAAAGAGAATTGATCAAAAGGAAATGTGGACTACAAAAGCGCTTACTCTAATATTGTCGAACTTGTTGATTCATTGATAAAAATTAAAATATCAAAATCCTCTGTCAAGTCGGTTTTATAAAATTCATTTTGAGTTTTCAATGTACCAACATTCCTTAGGGATAATTCTCCAAGTATCCATTCTGCCAATGCCGAATTTTCTTTCTTGACCTTTCGCAAATCAAGTAGGAATATCGGTTCATCTATTTGCTCGAAGAAAAGTTCGTAGGAGCCTGCCGGGGCTTGTTGTGCTGCATGAGATGATAAGCGATTATCACCAACGGCAGTATATTCTCCGTGACCAAAGGTGAATCCGATACTTAGATAATTAGAACCAAGACTATCAGATAAAAATTTTCCCATACTGTTACCAGTTTCCTTAATATGACCATTATGGCCCCAAAGTACCAACTTAGAATTTTGAGGCTGTGATTTGATCCACAGTACATTTTCTGCCATATATCGATCTCTCTCATTTCCTTTAGATAAATACTGCTCAATTATTCGAAGATTTTGGAATGCCCAGTCTTTTTCCTTTATATCAAATTTGGGAAGATCAGCTTGTAGTTTCGATACGATAGCACTTGCTTTACCATGAGAATTCTGTACATCATTACCCTCTTTATAATTCTTAAGAAGTGCCGATAATTCATTTATGCTGTCTAACACAGCGGGATTTCCGCTATAAGCCTGGTGTAGTTCGGCGACAGGGCCTTCATAGAACTGCATATCAAAGCCGGTAAATTTTATCTTGTGGTTGGTTTGGTTAAAATCTTTCATCCATTCTACCATATCAAGAACCTCCTTTGTTCTCCAGGTCCAGAAATACATACCCTTGATAAGATCAACCGGGTTGCCCTTTCCTTCAATTGTATAGTTATTGATGTTGTAACTCTCCGGCATATTGGACTCTATGGAGAAAACATCAAAGTCTTTTCTTTCCGCCAAATATCTCACTATGCGATGTTTCATCTTAAAAATCTCACTGGAGCCGTGGGTTGTCTCACCAAGTCCAACAACCTGTGCGTCACCAATAAGTTCCCCAATTATTTCCAAGTCCTCACTTACTGTTTCAGGATCAAAACTACTGAGGGATTCTACCTGTTGTTTAAGCCATGTAAGTTCCTCTTGTGTAGGTTCTCGCAGCACCGGCTCTACATCCTCGTATTTCTGTCCATCAATATAAACTTCAAAATCATCAAACCAAACAGTTCCTTCACCCGTGAATAAACCGCCAAGGTTTATTCTAGTTACAGTTGTGTCAATAGGAAGTTTGATGGTGACTTCCGTCCAATCGTTCGTTCCTATGAGGCCTCTTTCGCTCATATTGTCAAAAGCTTTAGTGCCTTCCTCGTTAGCTGCCGACATCCAGAGGCCTGCATATCCATCTGTGACCCCAGTCGTTTTAACTTTTCCCTTGAATTCAAGAGTTTTTCCCTTGGACAAACTTGCCGGAAATGATACCGAGCTCATCCCAAAGCTTTCCTCATCCGTAACTTCAGTCTCAAATCTTAAGCTCTTACCAGATTTAAAGACAATATTTGTATCAATCGTAGCTTTGTATGGAGGGTTTCCGATATACCAGCCACTGGGACTATCGGTTCCTTCGGTAACGGTTTCAAAATCTAGATTTAAATATTCCTGAGAGAAAAAGATCTGTGTAGCTAATAAAAATGCAATAGTTAACTTCTGTTTCATAAAATTTAGTTGAAATGTATCAATGTTTTTATTATTTTTTTCTGATCCTGTAGGATTTTTGATATCGTGAGCTGTTAAGAGATCCAATTGATCAAGAAGTACGATTAAATCTTGACTTTTCCGAACTCTGGACATACAATAGCCTTTATTTTATAAATCAATTTAGACGTCCTGCACCTTTTAGAAGCTGAACTTTTATTGTACCTACACTACATCTCCAAACTCTTCCTTTTTGTCGGATCATTTTAAAAAATTGGAAGCCTCTGTAGTTTTTACGAAGATAATCCCATCATAAGCATCACCTAATTTTTCTTTTTCGACCATTTTAGGATCGTAATTAGCGCCAATTGCGCGATAGTAAACTTTGGAAGTTAAAAAATCAGCAAGAGCTGAGTTCTCACTCACTGACTTAAAATCTAAAAAGTAAATTTCAAATGCTGCCGAATTAAATACTTCAGAACTGGTATTTTTCATAGGCTTATTAATTGAAAAAACTCCAATCTTTCTTTCGTTAACATCCACAGCATTGAAATTACCACTTCCAAAGTCGAAACCAAGACTGTAATATTTATTACCATACTTTTCTTTCAAGTGATGTCCCATTGAAGAATCATTAGTAAATGTGATATCATTCTTTTTAATATGAAAATTATGAGACCATACAAATACTTTGTCATCCTTCTCATTTGACGACAAAATGCGATCGACGTTGTTGAACATCATTTCATCCCTAACCTCCTGGGTAGGTTCAATTTGAAAATTTACATATTGTTGAACAGAAGAAATTAGACGAAATAAAGCACCTGAATTATTATCAGATGAGGCTTCCAATGAAGATAACAGTTGTTGCAGCTCTTCAGAATGTTCTTTTAATTTCCTTTTGGTCAAATTTTTTGCTTTGTCTCTAGAAATATAGAAATTAAGTACTCTGACAAATTCTGAATTTATCCCTAACGGTGTCTTTTGTAGATATTTTTTTGATAGAGACGCAGATTTAGTAGGATCCATCACGTCTATACCGTAAAAATTAATTTGCTCTGATGGTCCTCTCGCCTCATTAAAACTTCTCATCCATTCGATTACAGCAAGCATCTCTTCCGTGTTCCAAATCCAATATCCTATTTCTTGCAGCAACAGTTTTGGGTCGTAATTTTTTCCTTTTATATATTGGTCAATCTTTAAGCAGTTACCGTAACTAGCTTCAATTGCAAAGTGTTTTACTCCTTTATTCTCGACGAGGTACTTGAAAAATTTTAACTTTAACTGAAAAAACTCCTTGGTTCCATGTGTAGCTTCTCCAAAGCCAAAAATCCGTACTTGGCCGAAAACATCTTTAAATTTCTCTGATTCTTCTAAACTACTATGAAGATCAGCATTTTCAATTTTAATTGCTTTCTGATTTATTTGCTCAACCACTTGTGCCTTTTGAGCATTTAGTGGAAGTCCAAAAATTGAAAACAGGACGACTAACAAGAAATATCTATTCATACTTGAAAATTAGTTTGATTCAACTCGAATTTGATTTATATATTTTCTTTAATTTTTAAAAGTTTGCTTAAAAAAATTTCTTGAACAATTCGCAGTTATTGACGTGGTTTTGTAACTAGAAATTCTTATAATTCTGACTAACGTCAAATTTGTTGGTTTATAATCAACCAGTTCGTATTAAATAATTACCCACTTATTTTCCCATTTTTCTCTGTCCGCTATTTGACGTTAGCCGAAGAAATTAATGGAGTTTCTTCATGTGGGGAATGTTTTA
>NZ_JAVRHM010000044.1:0-3701 GCF_031846525.1 Autumnicola patrickiae | reverse complement strand
AAAGTGAAGGTCGAAATTTGGCAATTTTCGTACTCCCCCTAGAATTGTCTTCGCGACAGGATTATTTCTTTTTCTCTTTATCTATCCAGTTACCTTGTGCATCTGTATATACTTCCTTTTCACCTTCTTCTGTAAGAAGAACAAGCTTATATTTTTTTTCTCCGTCTTTCTCCATTACAAAAGCTTCAGAAACGGTAGCTTCGGCATAATCGGTTTCAATAGCCTGACTAACTTCGGCTGGCAATTCCTGTTCCTGAACCTGTTTCCAATCTTTTTCCTCATGAGCCTGCTTCTCAGTAGCAACCACCTCTACCTGATCCTCACTAGTCACCTGAGCTGTTGCTGATTCTACTGAAAAAAACATAGCTCCTCCAATTACTACTGTCAATACAAATTTTTTCATAATCTTAAATTTAAATTAGTCTTTTTATATGTATTGAATAAAAGAAAGAACTGTTCCAAATTTAACACAACCCAATCATAACCCACTGGAATTAAGGAATTCACATTTTATTATGAAAAATTAGAAAATCGATAAAATTGTTTTTTCCCCAGTTTTATGTTGAAAATCTCTACAGATGGGATGGAGGGAATTGTACCAATTTTTTGTTGAGTCCTAAAAAATTTATAGCTGTTCAAAATTATCATCTTCAAAAGCAGTTCCAATAACCACAATATCGGCTCCTGCATCATACACTTTCTGAAGTTGGACTGTGCTGCGGATTCCCCCTCCTACTATCACAGGAATTGATACATTCTTTTTTACTTCGGAAATGATTCTGCTGCCAACAACATTTTTTGCTCCACTTCCGGCTTCCAGATACACCAGCTTTTTTCCTGAAAACTCACCTGCCAGTGCTGTTTCAGAAATTAATTTTATTTCGCTTTGAGCTATGGGTTCGGTTTTACTTACCCGCTGTACGGCAGATTCTTTGCCGCCGTCAATAAGAATATAAGCTGTCGGAAGAATCTCCAGTGCGGAATCACGTAACCAGGAAACAGATTTGATTTGTTGTCCAATTAAATATTCGGGATTTCTGCCAGACAGCAGACTCAAAAACAGAATCCCGTCTGCTTCTTCGGTGATCTGTTCGTGGCTCCCGGGAAATAATATTACCGGCAACGCTGAATGTTGTTTTAAAGCTTTTACTGTTTCTTCGGTTTGCTGCGATGTGGCGGTGCTACCACCTACAAGTAGATAATTGGCATTTTGAGGCATCCGCTTTAGGAAAGCTTCAGCTTTGTCATTTTCAAATTTTTCAGGATCTACTAAAACACATAGCAGTTTTTCACCAAGGGAAGCTGATGCTAAAATTTCAGAATAAATAGATGTCATTAATGCTTAAACTTCATGTTTTCAGTAGAACGAGAGGCATAAACACAGGTAAAACCTTCAAATTCCAGGAATTCAAGATCAAAATGGGAAGTATAGCCTTTGTAAAAGCTCTTTCCGGTGGTGGCATTAGCTTCAAAGTCAAAATCGGTTATATCTATATGGTGCAAAAAGCTCAATCCCGGTTCTGCCTGCAGTTTATAAATAGATTCCTTTGCTCCCCAAACAATTGTGAGCTTTCGCACAAGGGCGTCTTCGTTGGCCAACGTATGATATTCTTTTAACGGAGTGAATTTATTGGCAATTTTCAGGATTTTATCGCGCTGCTTTTCAATATCGATCCCTACTTCTTTATCGCTAACAATAATTCCGGTAAAATTGAATGAATGGGTAATTGAAATATATTTTCCATCTTTAAGATGTGGTTTTCCCAGGTCATCGTAATACAAATCCTTATCTGTATACCCGGCTTCAGCCAATAAATGCCTGATGCTCATAAAGCCGCGCCGATGAATTTCAGATTTCATGCCTTCAACCCTCTCCCTGCAATGCGGGGTAAGTTCTACGTCTTTACTAAGCCATTCCAGAGATTCTTCAATCTTCCAAATGAGGACTTTAGTACGCTCATCAACTGTTATTGTTTTGTAAAGTGACATGAAATTTTCTTATATATTACTTACTTTTGCAACTTATTAGTTACTATAATCAAATATAATAATATGTCCACTAAAACGGTGCCTTATACGGCTTATAAAGTAAAAGATATTTCCCTGGCAGCATGGGGAAGGAAAGAAATTGAACTGGCTGAAGCAGAAATGCCAGGCCTTATGTCACTTAGGGAAGAATTTAAAAATGAACAGCCATTAAAAGGTGCAAGGATTGCCGGTTGTTTGCATATGACTATCCAGACTGCTGTTCTTATCGAAACTCTCGTTTCATTGGGAGCTGAAGTTACCTGGAGTTCCTGTAACATTTTTTCTACACAAGATCAGGCTGCCGCTGCGATTGCTGAAGCTGGTATTCCTGTTTATGCCTGGAAAGGAATGACCGAGGAAGAATTTAACTGGTGTATCGAACAGACGCTTTTCTTTGGCGAAGATCGTAAACCTTTAAATATGATCCTTGATGATGGTGGGGATCTTACCAATATGGTGTTCGACAAATATCCTGAATTAGCTGAAGGAATCCGTGGACTTTCAGAAGAGACCACTACAGGCGTTCACCGTTTGTACGAGCGAATGAAGAAAGGAACACTTCCTATGCCGGCCATTAACGTAAACGATTCTGTTACCAAATCTAAATTTGATAACAAATACGGTTGCCGTGAGAGTGCTGTAGATGCGATTCGTCGTGCTACAGATGTGATGCTTGCAGGAAAACGTGTAGTTGTTTGTGGATATGGAGATGTTGGGAAAGGAACCGCACAATCTTTTAAAGGAGCCGGATCTATTGTAACGGTTACGGAGATTGACCCTATTTGCGCTTTACAGGCTGCTATGGACGGTTTTGAAGTTAAAAAACTTGAGACTGTACTTCCAAAAGCAGATATTGTGATCACTACTACAGGTAATAAAGATATTGTGCGAGGTGAACATTTTGAAGCGATGAAGGATAAAACCATCGTTTGTAATATTGGACATTTTGACAATGAGATTGCTGTTGCGTGGCTAAATGAGAATTATGGTGATACTAAGGATGAAATCAAGCCTCAGGTGGATAAATACACCATCAACGGAAAAGACATTATTCTTCTTGCTGAAGGAAGACTGGTGAATTTAGGTTGTGCCACAGGACATCCAAGTTTTGTAATGAGTAACTCGTTCACCAACCAAACTTTGGCTCAAATTGAACTTTGGAAGAATTCTGATAATTATAAAAATGAAGTTTATATGCTTCCGAAGCATTTAGATGAAAAAGTAGCTGCACTTCACTTAGAAAAAATTGGAGTTGAACTGACGGAACTTTCTAAAGAACAAGCCGATTATATTGGCGTGGAAGTAGAAGGACCATTTAAACCGGAATACTACAGATATTAGACTGTAGACTGTAGACTGTAGACTGTAGACGAAAATATAAATCCTGTTCGGAATAATTCTGAACGGGATTTTTTTATTGCTAGAATAAATGGCAGCTCCAAATGTCAATTATCAGCCTATGTTTTTTATTCCGATAAATTATTAACCAAAGAAGGATATCCCTGAGATGCTTAAACATTTTAAAACAAGAGTACAAGCATAATAGGAGGAGCTTTTATCTAATTTAGGAGCGCAAAAGCGAAAGGCAGATGTAAAGTCTATGTTTTAATTTTATTATAAACAATAGTTATTCTAATAAATTAGCTTCTATATCAACATTTCAATAAAAATAC
>NZ_JAVRHM010000043.1:0-4545 GCF_031846525.1 Autumnicola patrickiae | reverse complement strand
TATTGAACGAGACCTTCTTAATTTGATTCTGAATTAATATTTAGGCTCTGGTGCTTTACCGCCGGAGCAGAGTTTTTTTGATGTTGCAAACGTGCAGCTTCAAAAGAGTATTAATTCAGAATTAAAACCAAATGCTTAATAAAACTATAAAGTTCTTTTTAGAGAACAAATTGGTGACCGCTTTACTTACGGTTGCCTTAATGGCCTGGGGAGTAGCTACAGCACCGTTTAACTGGGACTTAGACTGGATGCCAAGGGATCCCGTGCCAGTGGATGCCATACCAGACATTGGTGAAAACCAACAAATCGTCTATACCGAATGGATGGGGAAATCTCCTCAGGACATCGAGGACCAAATAACCTATCCCCTTACTACTTCACTCTTGGGAGTGCCAGGCGTAAAAACTATTCGAAGTAGTTCCCTTTTTGGTCTTTCAAGCATCTATATAATTTTTGAAGAGGATGTGGAATTTTACTGGAGCCGCTCGAGAATTCTTGAGAAGTTAAATTCTCTGCCCGCCGGAACACTCCCAGCAGACGTCCAGCCCGCCCTGGGTCCTGATGCTACAGCATTGGGACAGGTGTTTTGGTACACTCTGGAGGGAAGAGACCCAAAAACCGGTGAGCCAACCGGGGGGTGGGATCCTCAGGAGCTTCGTACTATTCAGGATTTTTATGTCAAGTACTCTTTATCTGCTGCCGAAGGTGTATCTGAAGTAGCTTCAATAGGAGGATTTGTCAAGGAGTATCAGGTGGAAATTGATCCTACCGCGATGAAAAGCTACGGCGTAAATGTCAAACAAATAATGGAGGCTGTGCGTGAAAGTAACCTGGATGTAGGAGCACGCACCATTGAGTTTAACCGGGCAGAATATCTGGTTCGTGGATTGGGCTATATAGAAAGCCTGGAGGATCTCGAAGAAGCTGTTGTTGCTGTCAATGAGAATACTCCTATTCGCCTCAAAGATGTGGCCAGGATACAGATGGGGCCAGCTACCAGGCGCGGCGGGCTGGACAAAGGGGGCGCGGAGGCAACAGGAGCGGTGGTTGTCGCAAGATATGGCTCGAACCCTCTCGCAGTTATTGATAATGTAAAAAAGGAAATAGAGAATATTGCTCCCGGATTGCCAAGTAAGACGCTGGCAGACGGAACTGTCTCCAAAGTTACAATCGTGCCTTTTTACGATCGCTCCGGATTAATTTATGAGACTTTAGGAACTCTGGAGGAAGCACTTATCCTGGAGATCTTGATTAGCATTATAGTGGTCATAGTACTCGTTCTAAATTTAAGGGCAGCTATTATGATTTCAGGTCTACTTCCTATTGGGGTACTCATGACATTTATAGTCATGCAGTATGCAGGAGTAGATGCCAATATCGTGGCCCTTTCCGGGATTGCCATTGCTATTGGAGTCATGCTTGACGTTGGAGTGATCTTCACAGAGAACATACTGCGACATCTTGAATTACCTGATAATAAAGGTCGTCCTATATTGCCCGTCATCTACGAAGGAACGGTTGAAATTGCCTCAGCCGTGTTAACTGCACTGGCAACAACGGTCATTAGTTTTATTCCCGTTTTTGCTATGACAGGACAGGAAGGAAAGTTATTTGGACCACTTGCCTTCACAAAAACCTTTGCCCTTATTGCTGCGATGTTTGTGGGACTCGTTGTGATCCCCGCCTTGGCGCATGGACTCTTTTCCATGAACTTTGGGAAAAAGAGAACCCGGAGAATTTGGAATTTTGCCCTTATTGCTTTAGGAGTTTTACTGTTGTTTAAGGTAGCCTGGGTAGGAATCATGTTTATAGCTCTGGGACTGAACAATCTTCTCGAGCCGCGATGGCCCGAGAAAAAGCGAAAATACCCAACCTATATCAACATTGGAATTGTACTAGTTGGGGTCCTGTATTTCTTAAACAGAGAGTGGTTGCCACTTGGTGCAGATCAATCTGAATTTACAAATTTAATTTTTGTAGGAGGGATTATATTGATAGTGCTGGGATTATTAATGGCGATGGTAAAATATTACCAACCCATCCTAAGATGGGCTTTGGAAAATAAATGGAAATTTCTATCGCTGCCAATTATGATAATTCTCTTTGGGCTTTTTTCCTGGCAGGGTTTTGATAAGATATTCAGTCCTGTTGCTACAGGTTTCGATAAACTTGGATATAACGTAAGGCAAACTGAGGTTTGGCTGGGAATAAGTGAGACCTTCCCGGGTGCGGGGGAAGAATTTATGCCCCCATTAGAAGAAGGATCTTTCTTATTGATGCCCACAACTATGCCTCACTCCGGTGTAGAGGAAAATGTTGAAACCATTCGGATTCTTGACAGGAGAGTAACTGCAATTCCCGAGGTCGATATGACGGTGGGAAAATGGGGTCGGGCTTCGACAGCATTGGATCCTGCGCCAATTTCAATGTTCGAGAATGTTATAAATTATAAATCTGAATATGTACTGGATCAGAATGGACGTCGTAAACGATTTGAAGTGAACGATGAGGATCAATACGTTTTAAAGAACGGGGAAGTTTTTGATCCTGAAACCATGGAAAGAGAGGATTTGGATGTTTCTCAATTGATAGGTGATCCCGGGGGTGAATACTTCCGACAATGGCGTGACCATATTAAATCACCTGACGATATTTGGGATGAGATAGTAGGAACCACCAGCTTGCCGGGAGTGACTTCTGCACCTAAACTGCAACCAATTGCAACTCGGTTAATCATGCTATCTACCGGAATGAGGGCCCCCATGGGGATGAAAATTTTTGGACCAGATCTCGAGACTATTGAAGAAGTTGGGTTACAAATGGAGAATATTCTTCGGGAGGTACCTGGAGTAAAAGCCCCATCTGTTTTTGCCGACAGAGTTGTGGGAAAACCATACATGGAGCTGGAAATCGACAGGCGCGCCATTGCACGATACGGACTTTCAATAGGTGATGTTCAGCGAATCATAAGTGCTGCTGTTGGTGGGATGTCAATGACTACCACAGTGGAAGGTCGTGAAAGATATGGCGTTAGACTTAGGTATGCAAGGGAATTCAGGGATAACCCAGAAGACGTTAGAGAAATACTCGTGCCTACTCCCACGGGAGTACAAATCCCCTTGGGAGATTTAGTAGAAGTACAATATGTACAGGGCCCTCAGGTCATAAAGAGTGAGGATACCTTCCTGCTCTCTTATGTGATTTTTGATAAAGAGGCTGATGTTGCAGAGGTAGATGTAGTAGAAAATGCACAAGCTCTGATCAATGAGAAAATTGAATCAGGAGAATTTGTAGTACCTCCCGGAGTGAGCTACAAGTTTGCAGGGAACTACGAAAATCAATTAAGGGCTGCAAAAACTTTGTCTATTGTTATTCCTATCAGCTTGTTAGCTATTTTTCTGCTGCTTTACTTCCAGTTTGGCAATTTTCAGACCACATTAATGGCCTTTTCAGGTGTCTTCGTGGCATTGTCGGGAGGGTTTATCCTGCTCTGGTTGTATAACCAGACGTGGTTCCTGGATTTCAATCTTCTTGGAGAAAATATGCGGGAGGTTTTTCAAATAGGGCCTATAAACTTAAGTGTTGCTGTCTGGGTAGGTTTTATTGCCCTTTTTGGGGTGGCAACAGACGACGGTGTACTTATGGGAACCTATCTAAAGCAGGTTTTTGCTGAAGAAAAGACGACGGACAAAAATTCCATTCGAAGAGCTGTTGTAATGGCAGGGAGCAAAAGGGTAAGACCCGCTGTAATGACCACTGCAACTACTCTCATCGCTTTAATGCCAATTTTAACATCCACAGGGAAGGGGTCTGATATTATGATCCCTATGGCCATCCCGACATTTGGAGGAATGTTGTTCCAGACAATAACTATGTTCGTAGTTCCCGTCCTATATAGTATGTGGCAAGAGAAGAAATGGTCAAATCCTAAATTACAGGAGCAACAAATAAATGAATTAGACAAGTAATGAAAAAAAATATCATAAATATAGGCGCTTTAATCATGTTTTTTCTCGCTTTGTGGACGACTAACTCCCACGCCCAGAAAGAAGAAATAAGAATCGGGTATTTAGATAAATACCTGGTACTGGCTGCTGAAAACAATCCGCAGATAAGATCCCTTTACAAGGAATATCTCGCTGCGCTTGAAAAAGTAGTCCAGGAAGGAACATTACCAGATCCACAGATAAGTTTTGGCTATTTCATCCAACCAGTAGAAACCCGTGTTGGAGCTCAACAGGCTACAGCTTCCTTTAGCCAAATGTTCCCCTGGTTTGGGACCCTTGATGCCCAGGAGCGGGTCGCGGCTGAAAGAGCGCAGGCACGGCTACAGCTTTTTGAAGATGCGAAACTGGAACTTTTTAGGGATGTGAAAATTACCTATACAGAGTTGTATTACCTTGAAATGGCGATACAAGTAACAGAAGAGAACCTGGCGCTGCTTAGTTCCTTTAAGAGCATCGCTGAGGTGCAGTTCGAAAGCGGGAAAACGGGTTTTTCTTCTGTTCTACAAGTTGAACTGGAAGAGGAAGAGTTGGAAAGCAG
>NZ_JAVRHM010000042.1:0-5646 GCF_031846525.1 Autumnicola patrickiae | reverse complement strand
AGTTCATTGACATATTGAATTGACAAGAAGTTTTATAAGAGCAATCTTATAAAACGAGTAGCAAAGAATTAAGACTAGAAGAGTCATCTTTTGAGCTTTATTTTGTTTTTACCTGCAAAGGTAGGAGCGAAAAAACTTTTAATAGTTGTTAAGATATATAAGAAACAACGATGAAGAGTTTGATCCTGGCTCAGGATGAACGCTAGCGGCAGGCTTAACACATGCAAGTCGAGGGGCAGCACGTCTTCGGATGGTGGCGACCGGCGCACGGGTGCGTAACGCGTATACAATCTACCTCTTACTGAGGGATAGCCCATGGAAACGTGGATTAATACCTCATAGTATTATTTGGTGGCATCATCAGATAATTAAAGGTTACGGTAAGAGATGAGTATGCGTCCTATTAGTTAGTTGGTGTGGTAACGGCATACCAAGACATCGATAGGTAGGGGTCCTGAGAGGGAGATCCCCCACACTGGTACTGAGACACGGACCAGACTCCTACGGGAGGCAGCAGTGAGGAATATTGGACAATGGGCGAGAGCCTGATCCAGCCATGCCGCGTGCAGGAAGACTGCCCTATGGGTTGTAAACTGCTTTTACAGAGGAAGAACCACCCCTACGTGTAGGGGTTTGACGGTACTCTGCGAATAAGGATCGGCTAACTCCGTGCCAGCAGCCGCGGTAATACGGAGGATCCAAGCGTTATCCGGAATCATTGGGTTTAAAGGGTCCGTAGGCGGGTTTATAAGTCAGTGGTGAAAGTCTGCAGCTTAACTGTAGAACTGCCATTGATACTGTAGACCTTGAATTATTATGAAGTGGTTAGAATATGTAGTGTAGCGGTGAAATGCATAGATATTACATAGAATACCGATTGCGAAGGCAGATCACTAATAATATATTGACGCTGATGGACGAAAGCGTAGGTAGCGAACAGGATTAGATACCCTGGTAGTCTACGCCGTAAACGATGGTTACTAGCTGTCCGGCCTAATTGAGGGCTGGGTGGTTAAGCGAAAGTGATAAGTAACCCACCTGGGGAGTACGTTCGCAAGAATGAAACTCAAAGGAATTGACGGGGGCCCGCACAAGCGGTGGAGCATGTGGTTTAATTCGATGATACGCGAGGAACCTTACCAGGGCTTAAATGTAGTCTGACAGGTCTGGAAACAGACTTTCCTTCGGGCAGATTACAAGGTGCTGCATGGTTGTCGTCAGCTCGTGCCGTGAGGTGTCAGGTTAAGTCCTATAACGAGCGCAACCCCTTTTGTTAGTTGCCAGCGGGTCATGCCGGGAACTCTAACAAGACTGCCGGTGCAAACCGTGAGGAAGGTGGGGATGACGTCAAATCATCACGGCCCTTACGTCCTGGGCCACACACGTGCTACAATGGTAGGGACAGAGAGCAGCCACTTTGCGAGAAGGAGCGAATCTATAAACCCTATCACAGTTCGGATCGGAGTCTGCAACTCGACTCCGTGAAGCTGGAATCGCTAGTAATCGCATATCAGCCATGATGCGGTGAATACGTTCCCGGGCCTTGTACACACCGCCCGTCAAGCCATGGAAGCTGGGGGTACCTGAAGTCCGTTACCGCAAGGAGCGGCCTAGGGTAAAACTGGTAACTGGGGCTAAGTCGTAACAAGGTAGCCGTACCGGAAGGTGCGGCTGGAACACCTCCTTTCTAGAGCAAGGTCTTTTACTTATAAAAGACATGCGCAATTGTTAAAGGGAAGTTCAAAAGGAAGTCCTTTTGGTTTTGATTTTTTGCTTGTCAATTTAATTATAGTAAAGAGTATTGAGTATAGCGTACAGGGTATTGAGATTGTCTCATTACTACATACTAATTACTCATTACTAATTGCAGTCTCATAGCTCAGCTGGTTAGAGCGCTACACTGATAATGTAGAGGTCGGCAGTTCGAGTCTGCCTGAGACTACTCGTAGAGTAGACGAAGGAAAGATGAGAAGTTTATCCCGAGCGAAGACGAGGGAAGTCTGCCTGAGACTACTACCGAAGTACGAGGTTGGAAGTTAGAAGGTAAGTAGAGATTGAAGTTCGTTTGAAATAATAAAGGAAATTTTAGAGGTTGAGTAGCCGTTATAAGTACTGTTAACTGATAACTGTTAACTGATCACTGAAAAATGGGGGATTAGCTCAGCTGGCTAGAGCGCCTGCCTTGCACGCAGGAGGTCATCGGTTCGACTCCGATATTCTCCACAAAAGGCTTTAAGCAATATGCTTTAAGCCGTAAGCAAAAATGCCTATAGCCTATGGCTTAGAGCATATAGCTTTTAAACGTTCATTGACATATTGAGAAACAAAGAATACGAGAAACTACAGTTATAGAGCGATTTATAACTAAATTAAGAGCAAATTATATTAAGTATTGAACTAACTTGAAAGAGTTAAGAGATACGAGCAAATTAGAAGGCAAAAGCACACAAGCTAAATAAGGGCGTATGGGGAATGCCTAGGCTCTCAGAGGCGATGAAGGACGTGATAAGCTGCGAAAAGCTGCGGGGATTGGCACATACGAATTGATCCGCAGATATCCGAATGGGGCAACCCAGTACATTGAAGATGTATTATCCGCAAGGAGGCAAACCCGGGGAACTGAAACATCTAAGTACCCGGAGGAAGAGAAAACAAAAGTGATTGCGCTAGTAGCGGCGAGCGAACGCGCATTAGCCCAAACCAATGAGTTTACGGACTTATTGGGGTTGTAGGACCACGCTATTCGATGCACATAGAACTGGAACAATTTGGAAAGATTGACCGCAGAGGGTGATAGTCCTGTACAGGTAAGAATGTGTTATTGATAGTGGTATCCTGAGTAGTGCGGGGCACGGGAAACCCTGTATGAATCTGGCGGGACCATCCGCCAAGGCTAAATACTCCTGAGAGACCGATAGTGAACCAGTACCGTGAGGGAAAGGTGAAAAGAACCGTGAATAACGGAGTGAAATAGATCCTGAAACCATACGCTTACAAGCGGTCGGAGCATGTTTACATGTGACGGCGTGCCTTTTGCATAATGAGCCTACGAGTTACCGTTTCCAGCAAGGTTAAGGATTTCAGATCCGGAGCCGTAGCGAAAGCGAGTCTTAATAGGGCGCTATAGTTGGTAATGGTAGACGCGAAACCGTGTGATCTACCCTTGGGCAGGTTGAAGCTGTGGTAACACATAGTGGAGGACCGAACCCGTTGACGTTGAAAAGTCTTGGGATGACCTGAGGGTAGGGGTGAAAGGCCAATCAAACTCGGAAATAGCTCGTACTCCCCGAAATGCATTTAGGTGCAGCGGTATATTAGTTTTATAGAGGTAGAGCTACTGATTGGATGCGGGGGCTTCACCGCCTACCAATTCCTGACAAACTCCGAATGCTATAAAATGATGTATACCAGTGAGGGCATGGGTGCTAAGGTCCGTGTCCGAGAGGGAAAGAACCCAGACCATCAGCTAAGGTCCCAAAATATATGTTAAGTTGAAGAAACGCGGTTGGACTGCCCAGACAGCTAGGATGTTGGCTTGGAAGCAGCCATTCATTTAAAGAGTGCGTAACAGCTCACTAGTCGAGCGGTCCGGCATGGATAATAATCGGGCATAAACATATTACCGAAGCTATGGCTTTCAGATTTATCTGGAGGGGTAGGGGAGCATTGTAACAACGTTGAAGGTGTACTGCGAGGTATGCTGGAGTGGTTACAAAAGAAAATGTAGGCATAAGTAACGATAATGCGGGCGAGAAACCCGCACACCGAAAGACCAAGGTTTCCTCAGCTATGCTAATCAGCTGAGGGTTAGTCGGGTCCTAAGGCGAACCCGAAGGGGGTAGTCGATGGACAAGCAGTTAATATTCTGCTACTTGCCCCACGTTAAAGCGGACGGAGGCGAAAATTAGGTGCGCACAGACGGAATTGTGCGTTGAAGGGAGTGGTAACACCCCGATAGTACACCAAAGCTACGGCGGCGGTGATAATCCTGAGGATCGACTTCCAAGAAAAGCGAGTGGAGGCAACCCGTACCGTAAACCGACACAGGTAGTTGGGATGAGAATTCTAAGGTGCTCGAGAGATTCATGGCTAAGGAACTAGGCAAAATGGGCCCGTAACTTCGGGAGAAGGGTCGCCACGCTCCGGCGTGGCCGCAGTGAAGAGGTCCAGGCGACTGTTTATCAAAAACACAGGACTCTGCTAAATCGAAAGATGACGTATAGGGTCTGACACCTGCCCGGTGCTGGAAGGTTAAGAGGAGAAGTTAGCCCTTGAGGCGAAGCTTTGAATTGAAGCCCCAGTAAACGGCGGCCGTAACTATAACGGTCCTAAGGTAGCGAAATTCCTTGTCGGGTAAGTTCCGACCTGCACGAATGGTGCAACGATCTGGACACTGTCTCAGCCATGAGCTCGGTGAAATTGTAGTATCGGTGAAGATGCCGATTACCCGCTACGGGACGAAAAGACCCCGTGCACCTTTACTATAGCTTAGTATTGACTTTGGACAAGTGATGTGTAGGATAGGTGGGAGACATTGAAGCGGTATCGCCAGGTATCGTGGAGTCATTGTTGAAATACCACCCTTTACTTGTTTGAAGCCTAACTTCTGAAGAAGAAGGACAGTGCTTGGTGGGTAGTTTGACTGGGGTGGTCGCCTCCAAAAGAGTAACGGAGGCTTCTAAAGGTTCCCTCAGCACGCTTGGTAACCGTGCGTAGAGTGCAATGGCATAAGGGAGCTTGACTGAGAGACATACAGGTCGATCAGGTACGAAAGTAGAGCATAGTGATCCGGTGGCACCGCATGGAAGGGCCATCGCTCAAAGGATAAAAGGTACGCCGGGGATAACAGGCTGATCTCCCCCAAGAGCTCACATCGACGGGGGGGTTTGGCACCTCGATGTCGGCTCGTCACATCCTGGGGCTGGAGAAGGTCCCAAGGGTTGGGCTGTTCGCCCATTAAAGTGGCACGCGAGCTGGGTTCAGAACGTCGTGAGACAGTTCGGTCTCTATCTGTAGTGGGCGTTAGAAATTTGAGTGGACCTGACTCTAGTACGAGAGGACCGAGTTGGACCAACCTCTGGTGTATCTGTTGTTCCGCCAGGAGCATTGCAGAGTAGCTACGTTGGGAAGGGATAAGCGCTGAAAGCATATAAGCGCGAAACCCACCACAAGATGAGATTTCTTTAAAGGACCGTGGGAGACGACCACGTTGATAGGCCATAGGTGTAAAGGCAGCAATGTCATAGCCGAGTGGTACTAATAATCCGTTGAGCTTGGTGCAAGGTTCCACCTCCTGAAAGGGAGGTGGAAGCAACAGCCTCTAAGACGCAGATAATTGCTTTTATAACTAGTCTTCTTATGTTCTTTGTTTCTTATAATATGTCAAGATATTGGCGCCAAATGGCGCAGTTAAAAAGTGAAAAAGTAAAGGAGTTAAAAGTAAAACTTTAAACCTTAAACTTGAAACTTGTTTAACTAACCTTTTAAGGTGGTTATGGCAACGGGGCTCACCTCTTCCCATTCCGAACAGAGAAGTTAAGCCCGTTAGCGCAGATGGTACTGCTATTGTGGGAGAGTATGTCACCGCCTTGTTTTTTGAAACCCTTCATCATGTATTTGATGAAGGGTTTTTTTATGGCCGAAAGT
>NZ_JAVRHM010000041.1:0-6625 GCF_031846525.1 Autumnicola patrickiae | reverse complement strand
CCGAAAAAGGTGGCTGGGCCTCGATTTCCTGCCGACATTTGCCCTAAACCTACCACAGACCATGCACCGTCGGCTACCATCCAGGCAATGAACCCAATTAAAATCCCACCTACGATAGCACCTTTAAGCGCCATGGAGAGCATCGATGGATGATAAAAGAGCTGTCCATGAGGATCTCTGTCTGTCCTCTCCAGCATTAGGTCAGGTTCTTGTTTCTTCATTTTCTGCTGCTCGTTTTGTTTTTCCATTTTTAATCTTTTTTTTCCTGTAATGTTGGCGCCTCAGTTAAATAAGCCGAAGTATCGGCCGGAATGTCAAAAGGCGATAGCAATCGGTCCAACTTTTGCTGGGTCGCCAGGCTTACAGAGGTGGTATCCCCAATGATCCATGCGAAATTGAGAATGGTCTGCTGTGGTCCCGTCTTGAAGGGTTTGACCATTTTCAGGTAATCAGCTGTGGCCTTGGGTACACTATCGGGTTCAACCAGTAAAATAGGCCCGTGTTTTCCCATGTGGCCCAAAACTGCTGCCGGGATCATTGATAACAAATCGTCTGGATTCCCAATGATGTAGTTATGTCCCGCCTGGGCAATTCCCCAGCCAAAAGAGCGGGGATCCCAGTCCCACCACCAGCCCCAGTTCCTGCCAAAGTCCTTGTAACCTGCATTCACTGCACTGGAAGCATAGACATTCGGCCCTGAAATTCTTCGTACCAGGCCATACTGCCCCAGTTCCTGTGCAACTTTATCTGAAATAACATCAGAACCTCCGGTCAAGTACATAAATGAGCCAAAATCCCCGTATCTCCTTTTCAAAATATCAATGGTGGCTTGAGGAACAGAATCACGGTAGACCCATGCAAAACCTCTGCCCATGTGTGCGTTCCAGCCCATTGGGCCAAGGCCATGTTTCATGCCATCAGGATGATCTATTGCTGAAATAACTACCTCGTCAGGGTGATCGGCCTTTAATGCTGCCTGCCACATATCGAGCACCGATGCCAGTTTTACCGGATCTTCCTCGTAAAAAGTCCGAACTTTGTATCCCAGGATTTCCCGTACTTTAATTACCTGCTCCTTCGGCACATTTACTGCATATACATCCATACGCTTATCCTGAATTACCCCGTCAGGCCTGAGACGTTTCATTTCCCGAAGCGTTTGTTCAGAAATGGTGTTATCTTCTGATAAATAAAGCAAAGGAGCATTTACCGGCATGTGCGTAATGCGGTTCATTGCCATAAAGGCAATCCTTTCGTCCTGGGGAGCCAGGATGATTGCTCCAACAGCATTGTCTTCCCTTGTGGCAGGATAAACCGTCTGGGACAACAAGATTGCCTGTTCTTCAGGGTTTCTTCCAGGCAGCCTCACCGTGTAAGCTGTAGCCACAGCCTCCTGTTGAAGGGGATGACTTCCTCCTCCTGGCCCTCCTTCCGTTTTCCCGCAAGCGGTAAGAAGTAAACCTAGTGCTATAATATAAAAATATCTAATCATACGTTTCCGGGTTTTAATTGTTTGCGGATAAAAATCCAGTTGAAGGGCCAGGCGACCAAAAAACCTATAAAGGAAGCCAGCCACATGCTGGCAAACCATAGAACATCGTCTTCCTTGGGCATCATGGGGATTTTGTTCATAAACATATACCAGGAAACCGACATCATCCCAAGGCTTACTGCCAGCATACTTAATGCTGTGGTAATCAAGGCCATTTTGGAAATTTTTTTAGCAGACATTCCCGGCATCATTGATTTTTTCATAGGATACTGAACCAGCGCCCATGCAATGAGTACTGCAAAAATGTACATGGCAATCATCATAATGGGCATTCCAGCTCCCAGCCAAAAAAAAGTTCCTTCCATGCCTTCCCCAAAGAAAATGGGAAAACCGAACCAGACCAGGATGAACCCTACAACAATCATTAGAGGAGCGCCATATCCAAAGCCCATAATTGTAGCGGTAGCACTTTGTTGGTTATGGGAGCGTATCCATCTCCAGTCACCATCGTCAACTTCTTTTGCAGGCCTTCTGTATGAATTGATGTACAACACAGGTCCCAGTACGGGCAGCAGGAGCGAAGCCAGTGTCCAGCCGATTTTTATTGGCATATTGACCATAGGCAGGAAATAAAGGGAATGGATCCAAACGAACAGGGCAGAAGCAATGCCCCAGATAAAAAAGATGGACAATAAAGCTTCGGTATCCCCTAAAGCTATAGGGCCCATACTGGCGTATTCTGCTTTTTCCAGCGAAAAATCCAGGCGCCCCTGTGCTGCATAACTAATCCTGTTACTAACGAACCAGAAGTGGCGAAAAGGGCCTTCTGAAGGAGTGACAAACCAATCTGCCCTCTGTGCAAAAGCATAGCGGTCCAGCTCGCCAGAGATTCCGCCGTCCTCTTCAGCATAGAGTAAAGAGGCATTGTTGCTTACCGCATAAGGAATTGCGGCCAATCCTTCTAAAGCGTCTTCGGGTGTGGTAAGCACATAATGAAAATATCCATTGTCGCGGTCCACTTCACGACCCCATCCAAATTCGGTTTCTTCGTCCCTGTATTCAGCAAGTTTCAAAGCCAGTTGCTGGGGTGAGTTTGCGGAAATCCTTTCTACATCCCCAAAGTCGCTCAAAACTTCGTCAGGAACCATCTGCTCTGTTCCCAGTACATAGGCTTGCATTGCATTGGTGACATTTTCCCTACCTATAAGTTCCCCGTTATTGTAAAAAATTACCGGGGAACCATAAAAATAGGCGTAGTAGAGGGCAGGTAAAGACCATGCTAAAGCTTTTTTGTCACCTCCAGGCAAAATGATAACGTGCCTGGCTTCAGGATTGACGTTTAGGGAAGCTATAAAAAAGTCTTGCCAGTTTTCTTCTGAAGGAGCCATATTGGTAGTTTGTGCTTCTTCATACGGAATGGCAGTTTTTAAATAAGCATGTAAATCTGCAGGGCTTGCATTCACCAGCCGGGTAACGTTTTTTGTATGAGATATAAGGCGGCCTTCTGTAGCAGTTGACCCAGCCCAGGGGGCTACTTCAAGGTCTTCTTTTATCAGGTTTACAAGACCAAAACCAAGAACAAAGAATATTGTAAAAGCCACTATTGGATACGTCCACTTCATAATTTATATTTAAGGTAATACATAAGTAATTAACCAGAAAAGACCAAAAAATCCAGTGAGACCATAAACAATGGCCAATGCTTTCCTGGTGTTGATGTCCTTTTTTGCAAACATCGTTAGTGCGGGAATAAGTGCAATTACGAAAATCACCATCAAATTATAATGTTTTTCCATACTGTCAGTTGTAAAAGCATTAATGATTAAAGCTAATAGACCTAATGCTACCAGAACAACGTGGCTTAACCAGATCATTTTAGGCACCGACATATTCATGCTTAAGTGGGTAAAGGCCATAAAACCTAAAACCGCTCCTGCAAAAAGTAAAACTGTAGCTGTAATTTCCATTCCCGGTATTTTTATTGTTTGCTAATTTTCCAGATTACACCTGTAAAAGGATGGGCGTTCATTCCCGTATCGTCAAATTCGACTACTCCAAAATCCACGATATACAAATTTCCCTGAGAGTCCCACTCTAACTGAATAGGACGCTCCAAACCACCCCCCTGGTCAGCCGAGGCTGGAAGTCCGGATTTGTTGTAAATGAAATCTGTAGCTTTTCCTGAATTCAAATTTACCTGCTGTACCTTAAAACCCGGCCAATTATACTTTACACCTTCGGGAGCTTCAGATTCTGGCGGCACACCAGGCGGGCGGTGGGGATGATACTTCTCTCCTTTAAAAACCGGTACAATAGCTCCAAATTCAGCGACCAAAATTTCATTTTCGGGTACATCCATTGTTCCATGACCGAATACCATACCCTGAGTTGCTGCATGAGACGACAATTTTGCAAGAGGTTGTATAGGTCTGTTTTTACCTTTTAAAAGTTTGCGGTGAGTTTCAGGAGTAAGGACAAAATTCCGTTCTTCTTTTTTGACCCCAAAACGTTCTTCTGTAATTGGGAGCCCACTATAGAAATCAGGCCAACCATACCATTCCCCTTCTATCACTTCGTAAATAGGTTCCCAGTCAAACATTAATCCGCGTGGGGGCATTGGATTTGCACTGTTCATTGTAGTTATAAGTCTTCCGTCGGGACTAAAGCGATAGCCAAAGCTACTTCGGAATCCCCAGGCAATCCTTTTAATATTGGAGCCGTCTAAATCGCTTACATAAAAGGCTCCGTTTGCAATCTTTTCCCCAGGAATTACCTGCCCCGCGGTAGTGGTCTCCCCTAAAGCGGCATAGGCCCCTGTTTTTACAGAGTCTGCTTCTGTCATAGTAATTTTTGAAGTTGGAACCCAAAAATTTTGTCCGGTAAGCGTAATATCTTCACCTGGGATTTCTCTGGCATCAGGTTTGTTAAATTGGTCTATGACCATTACAAAATGTTCTTCAATTACCCCGCTGTTCCCCTGAGTGGAAAGGAACCAGTACATTTTTTCATCCTTAAAAATTGGTTTTGCATTTAGAAATTCACCCCAGGAAGGAAGCCCATTGATGATGGTTTCAAACTCTTTCGTTTCAAGATTGTAAACAGAATACCGGCTGCGGTGGGAGATATAGAGGTTGCCTTTGTAATAAGTTACTCCTGTTACAGGAGGAATTAGCCCTTCTTCCATATCCTCGGAAGATGCTGATTCCATTATTTCAGTCATTGGAACCACTTTATCGTAAAGTACTTCTACCTGCCCATTGGGGAATACTTTTAGAATACGTGCCTCCGGTGCTCGCGGAGGTTTAGTGCCGTAGGTATGGCCTCCTGCTTCAGCAATATAATAATTTCCTTCCTCGTCAAAGGTGACATCTACAGGGTAAGAGAGGCCGATATTGACAGCTTCTATAGTGAAGCCATCAGGGACAACAATGTCTGCTACCTCAATTACTCGCTGCGAAGGTTGGTTTACAACCTCTTCAGGAATGGCATTGTCTTCGTCTCCCCGGGTTTTTTCAGCATCTTTACACGAGATAACCGTAAAAAAAATAAAGAAATAGTAGAAGTATAAATTTTTCATTTCAAAGGAAATTTCTGATTGATATTTGATTCTAGTGAAGCTCCTGCTTCTTAATGCACAGGTCTTTTGGTGAGTTATTTCTATTTAGTTATGTTTATTGTTTATAATTTGATCAGTTTCCAGACCAAAAAAAAGTCCTTATAGAGAGTTCCCATCTTATTTTTCGTTCGAGTTACCAGATAACACACAATTTTATGTAATACAGTTTTATATTACTCTTGTATTTACATTTCATTGGCAGCTGTTGGGGCGTGCTGAATACAACAAAGGGCAGAGTTATCGGATTTATTCCAAATTAAAATTACAATAACATACAGTTAGGGAGACTTAAAATTTATGTGTAAAACGTTAGTTTTTATGGGTTTAATAATTTTTTAGTAAAAATTATTATCATTTGTTAAATAATTCTCATGTCAAAGTGTAAATCTTGAAGAGGTAAATTAACCGATAAAGCGGAGGTGATTCAGATTTATTTTTGAAAGGAGAGTGAAATTAAAATACTTAAAAATGGTTAAATCAAAATTTTTGAACCCTTAATAAGTAAGATATTTAATTTAAAGGCAACGATGAGGAAATAGTAAAGGTTTAAATCATTTCTAGTATCACATGTGCATCTTAAGCCGGTTATGCTAAAGTTTTAATGTAGCTCCTGTTAAAATATAAGAAGTATTATGTTAATTTATGACGTAATTATCCATTCAATACTGTGGCCCCTGGTAGAAATCCCAAGATCCTATGGAATTAGCCGCTAGTTGAAAGGTGATGCGTTACTCAGGTTGAGGTTTAAAGCTACTTGACATGCTGTAGACTGCTTCTGTGGACAGTTTCAGGACAATCCTAACTGATACCGAATCCTGAAAATGGTAATAGAAGGGTTAAATTGCTGTTCGAAACGGACACGATGCCACCACCCAATCCAAACATTACTGTTTTCACTACAATACTGTTGTAAAATTCTGGCAAAATTTTCCTGGTCCGAGTCAAAAGATTCCCTGAATCGATAGCGTATTCCAATGCTGACATTCGAATCTTCTCCGGTAGAATATTTGACCCATCAGTTTACTTATAAATGTTCAGTTACGTCTTCAGAAAAATTATTGGCATCAATTTCATCGATAAGAATTCCCTATTTGCCAGGCCTAATGAATAAGACCATTTTGTTTCAGTGGAGAAATTCACCGTAAAAGTTGGCTCCAACATTAGTGCCTCTGTCTTCTGAGAAAAGGTTTTGGGAGTGGTTAATAAGGAAAGAGCAATGAAAATCACATTTGCAGAAAAGAATTTCCTCATTGCAGCGAATTCGGAACATCCTAAAATAAAATTGTTGCTGTTTTTAATATCAAACATAACTTTGAAATTTTTGAGGTTGTCGGGGGCGGGAAAAAATCTTTGATTAAAATTAATAGGTAGAAAAGGAAGGCTGCTTTTTTGCAGCCTTTCAATAGTCTCATTTTACAAGTATTAAGCTGTGAAATTCCGGAGATTATTAGCACATTCTCTACAAGCCTGTGCACAGTCCCTACAGTGCTTTAAATCAAATTTTTCACACTCTTCCG
>NZ_JAVRHM010000040.1:0-14111 GCF_031846525.1 Autumnicola patrickiae | reverse complement strand
GGTGAATATCCTGAACAAGTAAAGGTGAAGTGTAATACTGAAAAGGGGTAACTCGCTCTGTAGATTCAGCGAACAAACCAATATAAGAAAAAGTGAATGTGGCTATAAAAGCCACCTGTTCAAGGCCAAGGAGATTATTAACCTTTACTAACTCGTCCTGCCCTTGGATAAACGTCTGATGATTTTCACAACATACCTTAGCTACAATGGTATCCTCATCTCCATAATCATGGGACACCATTCCACAGTCTTCTGCGCTGGAGAATATTGCCAGGTCCATCAGCTCATCGCAGCAAAAATGTTTATCTATAGTAAAAGATACAGTGGATAGAAGCACCAAGGATGCTAAAAGAGAAGTTGATATTTTATACAGGATAGATTTCACAGTATTTTTTCTTTTACTCTTAAGTTGTTAGATTTTCTGCTGGATTATTGTAAAAAAGTTTTAAGTATATCTTATTTCCCAAAAATAGCAGGTTTATCACTTTAATAATATGATTAAAATCATATTTCCTTCTTTTTCTTAGATTATTTTACTAGCGTGAAACTCCATTGGTTAAGGGTAAAATTCTGACCTGACGATTAAAAAAATAGGCGGTAGTTTAGCCCAGCTATTATTTGTATATTGTACGGTATGAATATAGAAAACCTTAAAAGAAAAATTCTTTCGCTGCCCGCCCCAGAGCGTGAGCTGTTGCTGAAAGAAGTTGAAAGGGAGTCCGGAGACCCCGGCCTGGCCGGACGTGCCTCCCGCCGTCACGTACTGGACAATAAGATGGGGCATTGCCCGCACTGCTCCCACAAAAAATATGTGCGTTTTGGCACAGACAAAGGCGCGCAACGCTACAAGTGCAAATCTTGCCACAAGAGTGAACAAAGACCACGTGGCGGTCATTGCCACTCAAGACAGGAACTCCGTGGTAGATTTGAGCGTGGCCACACTTGGGCGCATCAAAAAAGCTGACATTGAAAGGGCCATAGGGAACCGGTTGAAAAAAGAGGACGCTATACTTTGCAGCGATGCCCACCACAGCTATAAAGGCTTTGCCAAAGACAAGGAAGTGGAATACCATTCAGTAAACGCCTCAAAGGGCCAGAGGGTCAAAGCAGGCCTATACCATATACAGCACGTGAATTCGACACACAACAGGATCAAAAAATGTATTGGTGCGACATTTTGGGGCGTATCGACCAAATACCTGCAACAATACTTAAATTGGCATAGGGTTAAAGAGCTAATCAAGTACCGTAGGGATAAGGCACAGGCTTTCGTTGAACGAACAATGAAGGATGTCGATGCCCTCACAAGGTTTGGACAGATACAGGAGAACTATGAAAGGTTAATATCAACGCAAAATTAAACTACAGCCAAAAAATAATAACAATAGATAAATTTTAAACTTCAGGATATGTTATTTTCAAAAACCTCACAGTTGTATTGAAAAGAAAAGTAAAGTGGAGAGCTTACACTAACGCCCTCCACTTTTAATAAATTAAGAATATTCCGACCTTAAAAACTTATTACAGCTTCAAGCACCAGGCCATTGAATTTTCCTCCATCAAACCTTGTACCCGGTACAAATCCGTTATATTCCTGATTAACATACTCCACTTTAGCAAGTATATTTTTGGTCATAAACCAACCTGCTGACAACTGGTATCTTGCGATATCAATATCATTCCCGGACTCCTCACCGTCCACAGTATTGTATCTTCCGGCCACGTAATAGTTTTCATCAGCCCCAAATCTATAAATAAGATCTCCGGCAAGTTGTGTAAAGATCCTTTCCTGTGCTTCGGTTGTACGTTTACCGGAAGCCCTTTCAAAAGTTCCGAAAAATTCCAGTCCTCCCATTTTAATAAAAGGGTTGATCATAAAAGCAGTCATCTCGTTCCCAAATCGTGGATTGTACCTACCGGAAGTGAATCCATGAACATCTGGTAACTCCATTACTTCATAATATCTCGACCCTGCACGATCACCCCCATACAAGGATACATTAGCATTTTTATTGGTATGGTAAACCGAGCCAGTTAATCTGAATCTAATGTTATTACTCAGTAATCCATCGTAACCTGCTTTCGCCAGAAAGGAAGGACCTGTTGCATCTGGATTTGTAACGCTTTGATTTAATTTGCCATTAGTCGCACCTAACATTCCAATAAATCCGTTGTTCCTATAGTAAACTTCTGCACCAACTTCTGTTGTAAATGAATCCATAATGTAATTCCCCACGAAAGGATTATATATAGCCTGGGCATTATCTGTTCGCCGGAAGTGAGCATCACCATAGTTGTTTTCCATATGTCCAATTTTGACAGTTACATTATTCATTAGACCTTCCATGAACCCGGTGCTTATAAAATCCAATTTATCGATCAAAATGTATCCACTTTTGACGTAAGGTTCATTATGGTGACGTGAAGACAAATAGGTTCTAAGATGCATACGCACCCCGTCATATAACTGAACATCAAGGTCCAGATTGGCTGTTGGCAAGTTGAAATTGCTTCCTATTGTTGACAGAGGAACAGTACCTGAATTTTCATGTTCCAGGGCCTGAAATTGAATTGTAGAGGCACCACCAATCCTTACTTCGACTCCTTCAAAAGTACTGATTGTATCCTTGGGTGCTTCAAAAGTATTTATGCCTCTTTTATCTGGTGCTCTAAAGTTGTCCAAATCCCGTTGCTGTGCCTGCATTTGGAAACCTAGAAGAACCACAAATAAGGTGCTCGAAAATAAAACTGAAGTTTTCATTGTAAATAATTTATAAATTAATATTAATAATATTAAATTTGAAAAAAGCGGAACCAAAATTCCTATGAATTAGGAGCTATTGGTTCGTTACGTGGTGTACAGAAGTTTTAAATTAAAAAGACTTCAAACAGTACCTGGTAATCTTTTTTTATCAAAGGAGGCTTGTAATAATAAGAGGAATTTTTTTCTCTTACTGGAAGAGGAGTGTAGATCCTAAAAATGTAAGGTACAGCATCTAAGAAAGATTCTAATTCGAATAAAGGTGAAAAATTTTTTAAATCCTTCTGAGCCTCTTTTTGAACACTTTTCTCAGAACAACAAGTTTCTTTAGAATTCTCTTCGTTTTCAACTGTTACGTGACCACTACAGCTTTTGGCTTTCTTATTAAGCACCAAGTCTTGCAGGCTACCACTACAGTAGTGGGCATCTAAACTAATTGTTGATGATGACAACAACACAAGTAGTGAAAGAAAGATAGATAGTAGTTTCATCAGTGACCAATACAGAATATAAACTGCTTTTTATTTGAAGTAAATCTACTATCTAACTCCGCCCTAAAATATGACTATCGTCATATTTAAAAGATTTTTAATCCATTCTTACTACTCAGAGTAAAGAATAACTTCAAGAATTTTTAAATTTAGTCACTGCTTTTGCTCCAGAAACATTAAAGAATCATCTAAAAATATAATTGAAAGAGGAATTAGGTTATAGCCTACACAATTACTTCCTAAAAATTAGAGACAATTAGGGTCTCCTCATTATGCTATATTTTACTGATTACCGATGGGCACAACTGGTCCACTATTTCCCCTCGGACAATTAGTATTGTCCAAGATTTAAAAATCTATGTGTTTGGGCTGTAATTAAACCCTGCCCGACCAGATAGCTATCCAGGCTGGCAGGTTATAATCATCTACTGAATACTATCGGCAACCCTTCCACAATCCAGCATTCTTTCGCCGATATATGGATTGCGTACTTCTTTGGAACTGGCAAACCAGTAATCTCCGACACCTCCAAAAGCCATTGGGCAGAATTGTTTGTAAATTTTGCCAGAAGTCAATTCCCCTTCGAGTATATCTTCCATAGTAGCTGATAAATCAGAAAAAGCAATTCTTTGTATGTTGAGATTTGCTGTTTTAGCTATTTCTTTTGAAGCTTCAAGGGCATTTTCAGCCTCTTTCATAGCTTGCAATGCATCTTTCAAATTTTTGGCAGCTTCCCGGGCTTCTGTAGGATTGGAGTTTACCAGTGCGGATTTTATTTCTAAATACCACCCATATACTGTTGCCATTTCTTCGTCTTCAAATTCAGGGTTTCCGGTTGCTTCGCCATCATCTAAATTTCCTGGAGCTCGTACTTCGCCACTCATTCGGCTATCATTTTGCATGGGCATGGTGGTGTCCTGTTCTTTCTTAGTTTCCCCGCAGGAGCTTAAACTCAATACCCCCACAACAGTTGAAAATATTATGAGTGAATTTTTCATTTTAATTAGATGAAATGGTTGCAGGCCAACCCTTTTTCCGGCATTGGTTTTAAAAATCTGTAATATTTCTCCGGATTTTCAGACGCTAACAAATTTCAGAAAGTTGATATAGTTTTTTGTTATATAATTTCCGCAAAACTTTACAAAATTTATTAAATCTTGTGAAGTAGATTATGATTTCCACATTATAACTTGCCCTTGCGCCAACTGTTGGATATTACCTTTACGCAAAAATGTAACTGATAAATAAAGAATTTAGTAGTGTTAGTAGTGAATGAACAATATCTAATTAAGTATTACCCATGGTAATATTAAGACCACAGGATTTGGAGATTAAACCGGTTTAATCGTATAGGGCATTAAAGTAAATCGGCATAGATCCGATTCAGATAAATATTCAGGGCAATTGATCTTTTGGCTCCCCAATTGACTCCATTTTTGAAAAAAAATTGTTCGTTGGAATTACCGAAGTAAGTACGGTGTTGAAACTTATATTTTGGGCATCAGAGTTGTAGGATCCCTCGGTATAAGCGGCTGGAGGGCCATTCTCTTAAAATCCTTACCAATAGAAGCAACCGTTACTTTACCCAGGGAATAGTAAATATAGCATCTCATCTAGCAGAATTTACGCACTAAACAGCCATGAGGATCAAAGGCATATTTTTCTGAGAGGACATGAATTATGTGGGGTCAAGCCTAAACTAAAAATTAATCACGCTATCCAAAGCATCATCTGCATCTCTATGTATAAAGTTAGATTGATAATTTATTGTGGTAATAATCGATGAATGTCTGTATAATTTTTGGAGCATATTAATTGGGATTTTATCTTCCGATATATTCCCAAATGTATGTCTAGCAATGTGCATAGTTACTTTTTTTGATATTTTGGCTTTATCAGCTACCGTTACCAAATATTTATTGAATTTCTTATTGGCTGTTTTTGTTTTAGCATAGACATCTTTTGCATCTTGTAAATTTGCCTTTTTCATTTCCGGAAATATAAAATCATCATCATTTTGTTTGCTGTCCTGATAGTATTCCAAAATCGGAAATATTTTGTCGGGGATTTTAAGGGATAACAGTTTTGAATTTTTATTCATACGATAATGGAGCCTTTCATCATAAATATCGCTCCAGCGAATCTTTAATACGTCAGCAACTCGAATTCCAGCAAAATAAAAACTAAAAAGCCAAACATTTCGAGCGTGAGTTTCGTTTTCGTTCAGATTTTCAACGGATTCAAGTTTTATGACCTCATTTCTGGTAAGACCTATTTTTTCGGTTTCAGGGAATTTAATTCGTATTTTATCTGAACCGAAGGGATAGAGTTTTCTATCTACTATATCCAATTTAATAGCTCTATTATAGATAGTCCTAATCACTATAAGATTATTTACTATTGACCTTTCTGATAGGCTGTGTTTTTTACGTAAGTAGATTTTAAATTTCCTTAAAAATTGTTCATCTATTTCCTGAAAGGTAAGCTGCTTTGATTTTGAAAAGTTCAATACGTGGTTAACACGAGCCTTATCGGTAGAGAGTCTTGACAATTTCTTATTTGCTTCTAGTTCATCAAGAAAATCTTTTGCAACCTCAAAGAAAGTAATAGATTCAGAAGAGGTGTACAGTTTCTGTTTTATTTGATTAGCTGATATATCCTTTTTCCCCGATTGCAAATCAATCAGCATCTTATTCGCTTCAGAGAGTTTAGTGGTCAGTAAGCCGTTGAGACTATCTGCATTCAGATGTGATTTCCTGACTCGGATATTTTTCTCATCCCAATCTTTTAAATTTATATAATGACCTATATAATGATAGTTTGAACGGCGATTCTTTGTAATACGAATCGCCAGGGGACACAGCCCTTCTTTATTGGGTTTTTTTCTAAGTACTATTTTTGCATTTGACGTCACATCTTTGATTTTAGAACTATAAAGATAATCATTTTTGGTACAACATAGGTACAACAAATTTTAAATTCAAACCATATTAAATGAAATTAATAAAAATTATATTTCTGTTAATCAATTGATTATAAGTATAATTAGTTTAATTTATCGTTAAATACGCTGGATTCAAAATCCAGTTTCTTCGGAAGTGCGGGTTCGATTCCCGCCTCGAGTACTTTTAAGACTTCAAATTGAATTAAAACCCCGTAAAACTCACTGTTTACGGGGTTTTTCATTTTTTACCATATCAAAGAAAACCATCTGAAATCAAATAAAAGGTGTCTAATTCGGTGGCACTTTAGGTGTCACTAAAAGTGCGCCCGAATTGAATGTAACCCATTGTTAAATAGTATTTTACGTATATTTATATACAAAAAAATGAAGTAAATTTATTTCTAAATTAAAGACTATTAGGATGCAAGATTTACTATCAGTACTATTTTATGTAAGGAAGAGTAAGCATGAAAATGCTGCTCATGCGACTGTATACCTGCGGATTACTTACGATGGAAAAAGAGCAGAGGTGAGCACAATGCGGAAAGTGCCCTTGGCTAAATGGAGCGCAAAGGCAAACAAAGTTAGTGGTTCTTCTATAGAAGCGAAACAGATCAATAGGAATTTAGATGTAATCAAAAACAGAGTCTATGAGATTTATCAAAAGCTCCTGGAAGGAAATGAGCATATAACAGCTACATTTATCAAGGATATTTATCTCGGGAACACAGATGATAAAAAATCAATACTGGAGATGTTTGAGGAACATAACAACAGGATGTCGAAACTTGTAGGTAAAGATTATTCCTTTCGTACCCTTCAAAGATATAGAACCACCCAAAAACACTTGTCTGCCTTCATTGGCTCCTCTTATAAAAGAAAAGATTACCCAGTAAAAGAGATTAATATGCAATTTATCAATGCATTTATCTATTACCTAAAGGCAGAGCTAAACCATTCCCACAATTCCGCTTTAAAATACCTCTCCTATCTTAAGAAGATCGTTAGAATGGCTTTTGCCAATGGCTGGATGGAAAAAGACCCCTTTTATAATTTTAAACTCAAAACCGAATCAATTGACCGGGAGTTCCTGACGAAAGAAGAAATCATCAAGATAATGGAAAAGGAGTTTTCTACTCCCAGAATAGAAAACGTCAGGAATATATTTCTTTTTTCCTGTAACACCGGATTATCATATTCAGATGTTGAAAAATTGACTGCGGATGATATAGTCAAAGGCATAGATGGTAGCCTATGGATTAAAATCAAAAGGACAAAAACAAAATCCCTGAGCAGCATTCCATTGCTTCCAATTGCACAGAAATTAATAGAGAAGTATAAAGATGTGGAAAATCCAAAGGGAACTTTATTTCCCGTCTATTCCAATCAACGTATGAACAGCTATTTAAAAGAAATAGCTGAACGTTGTGAAATTAAAAAGAACCTAACATTTCATATGGCCAGGCATACCTTCGCCACTACCGTTACACTTACCAACGGTGTACCTATAGAATCTGTAAGCAAGATGCTAGGCCATAGATCTTTAAAAACCACACAACATTATGCGAAAATTCTTGATGAGAAATTAAGTGAGGATATGAATTCTTTAAAGGAAAGAATTTCTACAGCTGAAAAAATGAGATCAGGAAAATAAAATATTCATAGGATTCTTGTTGTTCCCCCGCACCAGGTAACCCGCTTCCTTTTTCATACTCGAGCGATTAGCTATTAAGAAAGATATAAGTTCATTTCTGGTGGAATAGCAACTTATATCTGGCTTCCAACTTACGTCCTGACTACATCCCTCAGCGGTTTCCCACAGCTTTCTATTGCCCAGGAATTAAAAGAGAAGTATGAAGATGTGGAAAACCCCACGAAACTTTATTTTCCGCTTATTTCAATTAAAACATGAATAATTGTTTAAAAGAAATAGCGGATGGCTGCGATATTAAATTATTTTGAAGTCATATATTGCCAGACATTGGCCACAACCGATATTAATTTTTATTCCGACTGTGGACTCTAAATGAATAAGTTAAAAAAATATAGGAATAAATTTGTAAAAAATTATTCAATCTTTTTCTTTGTAGTCGGAGCTTTCAAAAGAAGATGGGAGATGATAGCTTGGAGAAACTTAATAGCAATTTTCAGCTCCTTTTAGTTTAAAACCATAATTTTGTTGTTATTGCCACCAAATTATTTCCGGTCGCTATTCTTTTAACAAATATAAAGTCTGCAGTTCTAATTTGATCAACATTCTCTTAATAGCATCCATCTTTGGCTTTGTGCTGTCGACTACATTATTTCTAAAAAAATCTACAAATACTACTGCAACTCGTATTCTAGGTAGCTTTTATTTTTTATTGTCGGTATATGCCTTCCAGGCCTATATTATAGACGGTGGCTATTTACAGCATTTCAGATGGTTTTTCCTTTGGCCATTATTACCGTATCATTTGATTTTTATTCCGATCTATTATTATTTCAAAGTCATATTAACAGATGAACTCAGGTGGCATAAAGCAGAATTAATCCTGTTTATCCCTTTTCTTTTAGGTTTAATAGATGTTACTTATGTTTATCTCCAACCAGAGAGTTTTTATGATAACATTATAGCCTCTACAATTTCATCACCACAAGAAAGATTGGGAGTTCATTACTGGCTCTTAGATCTCGATCAACATCTTCTTATGCGGCATATTTGGCAGTTAGGTGTTTTAGTGGTATTGCTACCTCAAATCAGAGACTTTATTAGAAAAGGAAAGAATGATGAATTAAAATCTATTCTTAATAAATGGCTAATTACATTTTGGGGAATCCTTGCACTAATGGCCATTTTAGCCATTATATATGCTTTAGAAAAAATGTTTCAGGAAAACTTATTTCACTCCTTAATAATTATTGGAAAAGATGGAGGAATCATAACCTTCTTTCTTTACATCGCGCTTTTCCTAATTGGGATTATACCCATTTATTTTCCCAGTATTCTGTACGGTTACCCACAGCAAACAAAACCTGCTCCAACCATTAAAACATCAGAACAACCTGAGGACCTCAAATTTGGACTTGATGAGCGGGAGGTTAACGCCAAATTAGAACGCTTAAAAGATAGTAAGTCTTATCTAAACCAGAGTTTTAGCCTTACCGAATGTGCCAGGGAACTGGAGATGCCTTCTCACCACATTTCTTATTTCCTCAAGCAACAGTACGAAATGAGTTTTGCAGCCTATAAAAATAGTTTGCGGATGGACCATGCGAAGAAACTTATTGAAAACGGATACCTGCAAAATAATACTATCGAAGCTTTGGCAGGGGAATGCGGATTCGCCAGCAGAACCTCTTTCAGCAAAGCTTTTAAAAGCGCAACAGATGTAAGTCCCAGTCAATATGCGCTCCCCAAAGATTAATTCTGATCTTTTGTTATTTGTATTCAGGCTGTAAAGTAGGTATCCAAATAGAATCTGAATACACTATAACTCTATTTCCCACTGTTTAATATCCATTTTATATTCTTTTTTGTAACTAATCTCTCAGAAAATACCACATCGCGCTGTGGAATCACTGAAGCAAATTTTAATTATAAAATGTGGCAGGAATAAACAACAAGGAAAAGAGAAAAGAGCAGCCGGCCGGGATTTCTGCACAACCCGAAAACAACCATCAGGAGATCATCAGTCATCCAGGATGGATGAGCCTCATAGTGTTTGGAGCTGTTATTTTATTACTAGGGCTGTTCTTCTTTTTGATTTCCACCTACATAAGCAGTAAGACATCCAGAGGCTTGGGAATTATGACAGGAACTTTGGTAATGAGGATATGTCTGGAGTTCGTACTGATAAGAAAGAAAAGATTTCCCGTAAATGAAGCCCCCAAGCATTATAAGCAGAAAATGACCATTTACTATGAAAATAGAAGATATATGCACTTCATTATTTCTCCATTGTTGTTGGCTGCCTACATCTATGGCTTCGCAATGCTGCTCTCTATTCTAAAGCAGGAGCTACTGGAGGAATTCTATATCTATTTAACCTATGCGTTATGGATTGTTTTCTTCGGATTAACAGTTCTGATTGGCCTACAACTGAGAAAGGAACTTAAGATCCTGAAATTATTAATTTCTGATAATAAAGTTTCTTAGTTCATCTCTTCAGAATTTATAAGGAATGGAGATATAGAGGGTTTAAAAAAATGAAAATCCATTCGTAATATTCCCATCTATACGCAAATGCAATTTTGCATTAGGCAATAGATCCAGGCAACTTTTCCATCCTACACCAAAATTTTTACAAAAAATAGCTTATAAAGGAAGCGTGCAAAAGAAGCTTTTAAATGACTACTCCCAAAATAAGATAACTGAAGCTTAGGCTTGAGAATTTGGTATTGCGAATCAGCATTGCTAATTATTCTCACCTAAAAATCCATCCTATTCCCTTTAATCCTCACATGTAAGCTGTTAGGCACGTATTCAAATCAAATCTGGACACCATTACACCTGCCTTTTATCCGGTTTTTAAGCAGTTTTAACGTTTTTTTGCATTTCATTTAACACTTCTTCTCTCTCTGTAATAGAAGGAAGAAGTGGAAATTATCAATGATGCCAAACAAATCTATTTCTACATGAAACAAAATTACGTTCCGAAAATTCTAATTTTCTTTATTTTATGCCTTGGAGGTAAAGTGGCCTATGCGCAAACTTTTGAGCAGGTTTTGCCTCCTCCTCCCGCCCCACAGATCCTTTCTAACTTTGAAGGAGTGCAGAACAGTTCCATAGCTTTTGCCGATGTAGATCGAGATGGGGACCAGGATGTTCTGATAACCGGCGGTTCTGGTGATATGAACGGGGGTACGATGGATGGCGAAGGAGCTAAAGCTATTCTCTATCTTAATGACGGCACAGGAAATTACACAGAGGACACAGGAACTCCATTTGAGGGAGTGCAAAATGGTTCTGTAGCTTTTGCCGATATAGATGGAGATGGAGACCAGGATGTGTTGATCACAGGTGGTACTGGTGGTGGAATGGATTCGACAATGGGTGGAGGTGAACCAATTGCCAGGCTCTATCTCAATGACGGTTACGGCAATTTTCAGGAACTTTTAAATACTCCTTTCGAAGCAGTGCAAAACAGTTCCATAGCTTTTGCCGATGTAGATGGAGATAATGACCAGGACGTGTTAATCACCGGAATGTCTGGTGATTATTATAACGGAGTTACTAGTTCCCAACTTTATCTCAATGATGGTAATGGGAACTATGCGAAAGACAACAATAATTTCTTTGATGGAGTGCAGTACGGCTCCATAGCTTTTGCCGATGTAGATGGAGATGGAAACCAGGATGTGCTAATCACAGGGATAGCGGGTAGTGAGTGGCAAGGAGCTCCCGTTTCTAAGCTTTATAAAAATGACGGCTTCGGCAATTTTATAGAAGACCTGAATACTTCTTTTACAGGAGTGGGGTTTAGTTCCATGGCATTTGCCGATGTAGATGGTGATGGTGACCAGGATGTCCTGATTACAGGCCGGGATAATTCCTATACTGGCACAGCAAAACTTTATAAAAATGATGGTGCCGGAAATTATTCAGAAGCCACTGGAGCTTATTTCGATGGAGTGCAAAATGGCTCCATAGCTTTTGCTGATGTAGATGGAGATGGAAACCATGATGTGCTAATTACAGGCATGGACAACTCCTATAACAGTATTGCTAAACTTTACAGGAATGAAGGCTTAGGTAATTACTCTGAAGATATTAATAATTCATTTGCAGGAGTGCAATATAGCTCCATATCTTTTGCAGATATAGATGGAGATAATGATAAAGATTTATTGATTACAGGCGCGGGTAACTCTCACAATCCCGTTGGCAAATTATATGTGAATATTGGTGCCGGGAATTATTTAGAACCCACAGGAATGTTTTTCACAGGTGTGCAGAATAGTTCTATAGCTTTTGCCGATATTGATGGAGATGGTGACCGGGATGTTTTGGTGACAGGCCGGGACGATTCCAATAAACCAATAGCCAAACTTTATAAAAATAATGGCTCCGGCAACTATTGGCAGGTCACAGGAACACCTTTTTTAGGAGTGTCTAATGGCTCTATAGCTTTCACTGATGTAGATGGAGATGGGGATCAGGATGTGTTGATCACCGGCGAGGATAAATCCTATAATTATATCGCTAAACTTTATAAAAACGACGGCTCCGGCAATTTTTCAGAAGTCACAAACACCCCGTTCACGGGAGTGCAAAATGGCTATATAGCTTTTGCTGATGTAGATAAAGATGGTGATCAGGATGTATTGATCACAGGTAGGTGGGGAAATTCTTCCTCCAATGTGAGCGCCAAGCTTTATAAGAATGATGGTGCCGGCAATTATTCAGAAGTTACAGGAACTCCTTTTATAGGAGTGCAACAAAGTTCCATCGCTTTTGCTGATGTAGATAAAGATGGTGATGAGGATGTATTGATCACTGGAAGGAGTAGCCAGTATTCCAATGTTATCGCCAAACTTTATAAGAATGACGGTTCTGGTAATTTTTCAGAAATAGCAGAAACTCCTTTCTTAGGAGTGTCTCAAGGCTCCATTGCTTTTGCTGATGTAGATGGAGATAATGACCAGGATCTTCTAATCACAGGCTATAGTTACTCTGAAAGAAAACCTATCGCCAAACTCTATAAAAATGATGGTGCTGGCAGTTACATAGAATCCACAGAAGCACCTTTTGAGGGAGTGCAAAATAGTTCGGTGGCTTTTGCTGATGTAGATGGAGATAGAGATCAGGATGTATTGATTGCAGGCTATAGTTATAACTCCAATGAAGCTATCGCCAAACTTTATAAGAATGATGGTATCGGTAATTACTCTGAAGTTTTAGGTCTCCCTTTCCCGGGAGTGCAATATGGTTCCCTCGCTTTTGCTGATATAGATAGGGATAACGATCAGGATGTACTTATTACTGGTTATGATGGCAGTGATCCAATCTCCATAATATATAGAAATACCAGTATCACAGCCACACCTCCTGTAGTAGATGAATCCGGACCGGTTGTGCAGACTTTTTCTCCGGCCCATCAAAATACAGATGTGCCTCTGCAACCCACTTTATCGGTCACCTTTGACGAAATGGTAGAGTTAAATTCAAGTGGAATCCTGACCTTAGAAGGCACTAATGGAGTGGTACAAACCTATGATCTTTCGGTTCAGGAAGACCGGGAGAAATTCACTCTTTCTGAAGATAAGTTGACCTTATCACTTAATATTTATGAGAATCTTCCTGCAAATACCACTCTTTCTGTGGGAATCAGTAACAGTTTTGTAAAAGATGAATCTGGTAACAGTAATGAGGCATTAGATGCAAGCAGTAATGCATGGACGTTTACTACAACTAGGCTGGGTCAAACCATTACTTTCACTGAAATTTCTGCGAAAACATACGGAGATCCTACTTTTACTCTTGGAGATGAAAAAACCAATCAGAATTTAGCGATAACTTATACTGCTCAGGATCCTGATGTCGTATTAATTTCCGTTAACAAAGCTACCATACTAAAAGCCGGAACTACTCAAATCACGGCCACGCAGGCAGGAGATGACGACCATTTTGCGGCTGCCCCTGTTACACAAACTTTAACTGTAAATAAAGCAGTAATCACTGTTGCGGCAGATGCGAAATCCAAGGTATATGGAGAAGAAGATCCGGAATTTACTTATTCGATTACCTCTGGAGATTTAATAGGAGACGATACTTTTTCAGGAGATCTCGCCCGTGAGACCGGGGAAAATGCAGGTGCTTATACTATTGAACAGGGAACCTTAATTTTAAGCAGCAATTACAATCTTACTTACAAAACTGCAGATTTCACTATTAACAAAGCTGAAGCGATAATTACTGCAGAAGCTATTCAGG
>NZ_JAVRHM010000004.1:0-203333 GCF_031846525.1 Autumnicola patrickiae | reverse complement strand
CATACATGATAAATTTGAAATTAATCATCCTAATTTCGTTGTTTTAAGAGGTAGAACCGGACGCGGGCAAACAAAAAATGTTATAAAAACAGCTCTTAAATCAATGGATGAGGAAAAAAGCAAGAAATTAAATAATGCGTCTAAAGTTTTAGAATATGTTGGTTTTAATCCAATAATTGGATTAAAAATAGAAAAATTTCAGCCAGAAAAGATTGAATTATTAATGGACTCAGATGAAATACCTGAGTTTGATAAAGAGAGAATTAAATATTTACTTGAAAATTTAGAAAGGAATTATCATAATGATGTAATCTGGTTGGAAACATTTTCTAGCAATTTTTATCTCTTAGAGAAATTAAATTTGATTGAATTATTTCATTGGGAATCAAAATTAAAAAAATTTAAAATATTAAAAGAAATTAATGTTTATCTTCAAAAAAATGGTTCATCTTTTTCAATTTTAAATGCAAGTTCAGGAGAGTTATCTTTAATTACTTCTTTTATCTATCTTTCTACAATTATAGATGATGAAACGGTTGTTTTAATTGACGAACCAGAAAATAGTTTACACCCACTATGGCAAAAAGAATACGTTAAAACATTTTTAGATCTATTTTATTACTATCAACCAAAACTTATTATTGCTACACATTCACCTATTATAGTAAATGGAGCAGAGATTTTTAGTAAGAAAGTAGAAATTTTCAAGTTTGAAAATAATAGAGTTCTTCTACAAAAGAAAGAACCATTGAATTTAGAAGAAACCTATTATAGACTTTTTAATATTACAACCCCTGAAAATAGATTTCTATCAGATAGAGTTAATCGCCTATTAAATGCTCTAGGTGAAGAAAGAATGGACTATATGGATTTCCAAAGAAATATTCTTAAGCTGCAAGAAACCGCTTATGAACCAAAACAAATTGAAGTTCTGAATGAAATTTTAAAATTGGGAAAGGATATAAATTCGGAAAATAAAAAACAATAGATGATTTTTTCAAATGATGACCGTGAAAATATTCAAAGAGCTATTGATGAGGGAGGAAAAGTATGGGATAATAAAGCTCTTTTACCTTTAAAAGATAAAATTAAAACTTATTATCGAACGAATGGTGAAGAACAATGTTGCTATTGTAAAAAAAATTCACACGGTGAATTTAAAATGGTCTTAGATATAGAGCATATACTTCCAAAAGGAAATCTGAATTTTAAACATTTAACTTTTAGATTAGATAATTTAAATGTTGCTTGTAAAAGATGCAATATGAATATTAAAGGGCAAAAGATTGACTTCATCACCTCAATTCAAGATGTAACTGGAGACTATAGAAATTCTAATTATTACAAAATAATTCACCCAAATTTCGATAATTATTTTGACCATATTAAGTATTACTCTACCATAATAAACGATGAAAAACTTATTTATTATAAAGTCTTAAATAAAAGCCCAAAAGGTCAATTTACTTATAAATATTTCAAATTGAAGGAATTAGAAATTGACTCTTTCAATAAATCTCAAGGAATTAAGAATTTGAACTTTTTTCCAAAGAAATTTACCAATAGAATTCAAAGTCGTATAGATAAATTATTAAGTAAATTGTAGGAGTCAGTTGTCAAGAAGGGTTAATCGGTAATAGTCAGTAGCCTTAAAAAGAAAATATTTAATTTGACCGACAAACTAATACTAAGCCGACAAATCCGCGTTACTACTCCCGCCTTGCTATAACCGAAACCGTTATTTGCAAACATATTAAAACAATTCTCAAATGAAGAGAGATTTATTAAATGAAATAGCTTCAATAAAATCTAGAACAGAATATGATTCTCGTCATGATTTTAGTGCAAGACTAGACCAGATTGAATATGCATTTAAAGAAAATTTAAGTTATAATGGAGATTATAATACTGAACTCCTCAAATACATTCCTATCGCTACAGTTGCTTGCTTTGAAGCATTCTTTAGATCAGTTTATAAAGAACTAATTGATTTTGGCAAACCATTTAGTGATAATGTTTCAAATTTTAATCAAGCAAAAAATATAAAATTTGATTTTGAGATTGTAAATGCGATACAAACAAAAACTGTAACTACCGGAGAATTCATTTCGCATGTATTACCGTGCAACAATTTTAAAGATATAAATTCAAATATGTCCATTTTGATAGGAACAGATTTTATAAAGGAGTTGAAAATTTTTGAAAAAGAATCAGTTTTTCAAGAAATAAAAGTAACATCAGATGACTTTAAAAATAAAAGCCATAAGTTAATTTCAAGTATTCAAAAAGTATTTGAGTTAAGACATATATTTTGTCACGAGTTTGCCACGAACACTAATATTGATAAAGAAGAAATGTTTGAGTGCTTTAACCATTCAAAATTATTTTTAAACCAAACAAATAATTTTATTTGGGAATTACTATATCCTGGTTCTCCTGAAACTCAAACGGATATGAATATCCAATCCCATAAAGAATTTGAGCAAGTTGATCAAGAGTTGAGTGGTTTGATTTCCCTCATAAAAGAAACAGGTAAACAGGCTTATAGTCTAGGTATAAATGAAGATTTATTTGATAATTCAATTAAAGAATGGAAAAAATATCGAGCTTCAAAAGCTAAACTAGATGCATCAATTGCAGAAGGAGGCACCTTATATCCATTACTTTATACGAGCAGTTTAAAAGGAACAACTCAAGAAAAGATTGAAAGTCTAAAAAAGCGTTATGAAGTAGATTTACGTAAATATGCCAGCATCTAACAAAGATTAATCGCCAATAGACGGCAGCGTTAAAAAGAAAATAATTAACTTGATAAACAAACCAACACTAAGCCGATAAATCCGCGTCTCTTACTCAGCCAATTGGCGATAGGAGACCGTTGTGCGTAATTTTAAATATTTGAATGTCCAGTAAAAAATTAGAAAAGAAACTTCAAGGAGACATAAATTTTATTCCTTTCAATAAAGATTTTGATTATAATAAAATTTTGGAATATTTACAGAAAATTGAAATTTCCACAATTGATTTAGAACTCTCACAAATAGCTTTAAGTTCAATACACTTCAATCAATACTTCCAGACTTTTAGAAACTTATTTTTAAAATCATACAAGGGGAACGAACTTAATAAATCGACATATTTAGAAATTTTAATAACTCTAGCAAATAGAGATTATCATAAAGTTTCACGCAGGGCACAAGATTCATTTTCCAAGCAAGAAAAATTTAATTATGACAAGGCTACAAATAGTGTTTTAAAATCCTCAATTCCAGAATTAGGGAATATAAATGCGCAGGCTGGTCTAGAAGCTAATCACGATGGTTTAAATTCTGTTCTAAACCTTTTAAGACAAGAGGAAACAAAATATAATGGGGAGGTAATTAAGATTGAATTGGTAGAAAATTGCTTTAACTTATTATCCTTCTCAAATATATATGCGGTTATTAAAAGCGCGTATGATATGACAGTATGGGAAAATTACCGAATGAACATTGGTAATAAAGATAAACTTCTGCATATCACAAAACCAAAAAATAATATTCAGGAAGCAAATAAAATTGGTCAGTATCGTTTAGAACGAAATATGTTTTCCGCTAAACAAGTAATTGTTGCGAGTTACTTCGAAAAAAATTATTTCTATCAATACATTCTTGAAGAGTCATTACAAAAAAGAAAATCAAAGAAATTAAAAAAAGTAGAAATTCGAGAAGGATTTATTGAATTCAAGCTCGCTGATGGCAAAGAAAGTGATTCAATACTTCAGGAGAACTTACTTTACGCCGAATTAACCTCTTATTATTCTTTTATTAAAAATGAAAAACTCCCCAACCTTAGCAGTATCAAATTACACGATATAATTTTAATCTTTTCTGAGATAAGGTATTTATTCGATCAAGCCTACAAAACAGAAAAGTTAGAATTAGGAACATTAGAAACTAATTTCAATGCCTTCAAAATCAAAATTAGGAAAGCGAATTTAACAGACTATTTAAGAAGAAAAACAAATTTTTCGTCAATTCAGATAAAACATATCCTTCAACTATTTTGTCATACAGATAATTATTTCGATGTATGGGAAAAGCCCATTATAGAGAATAAAGGTATTTTATATCCAGTTTTACTACCTTTATTGAATTCCAACACTTTAAGGTTAATAGATTATTGGTTAGAACAAGGAGGTTTTGATTTAGATCTTAGAGGTGAGAAATTTGAGGTTCATATAAAAGAAATGCTGGAATATGAGTTGGAAAAAAAAGGTTTCAATTTTAATATTCCAAAGGTTAGTAATTTCAAAAACTCAAATGAGAAATTTGAAGAAATAGATTTAATACTAGAATTGAAAAATGTAGTTATGATTGCAGAAATTAAGTGCATCAAATATCCCTTCGATCCCCGCGATTTTCACAATAACTATAAGAGACTAAAACAAGCAGCTGAGCAAATAAAAAGAAAAACAGGTTTTTTAAAATCTAATAAAAATGAATTTAGTGATCAATTTGATTTTTCTAAAAAAATAATACAAACTATAATTACAAACTTTCCATTGTTTTCAGGCATATCTATAAATGATATACCTATAATAGATTTTTCGCTTTTAGAAAACTATTTTGTTACTGGAGCCTTACGGAAAGGACAAATGACAATTGAAGATAAAAAGATAGATTTTTCAAAAAAGCAGAATTCAATTATTTATTATAAAAATGAAGATGAATTATCGGATAACTTAAATAACTTCTTGAAAAATCCTGTACCTGTAGATATTAAAATGAAAGACATCTTTACTGAAGATACTCAATTAACAATAAATTCAGCTAAACCAAAAATTAAAATGGAATACTTAAAGTTTAAAGAAGAGAATATAATTTAAAACTACGCACAACCATCTTTCATCGCCAATAGCCGGTACCGTTAGAAAGAAAACAATTATCTTGACCAATAATACCAAAACTAAGCCGACAAATCTGCTTCCTTTACTTTGCCAACTGGCGAACCGTGACCTTTGAAGAAATACTTTATGGAAAGATTTTTATCAAGTTGGCAAAATAACTGATTAAAAAATAATCTAATTATAAAATGTAATGACCAACAATTTCAAAGCATCCATAATAAAAAGAAACCAAGAACAAAAAAATTTAAAAATTAAAATCACTCACAAAGATTATGAACACATTATTGAAATTGAAAGTAATTATTTAGGTCACAAACTATATCTGATTAATACAAAATTGGGGAGGTGAAATGGGGTAATGCAATAAAAGAATTCGTCCAAGGATCTACATTAGGATTTTTTAAAAACAGTGTGAAATTCAATTTTGAGATAGTTGAAAATAATATAAAATATAAAGCAAAATTAAAATTTAAAAGAGATACTTCGGGAGATTATTATGACATCCATTTAATAATAGATAATCACAAAATGCTGTATAAAGACGTTTCAAATTTCATAGAAAAAGAATAGAATAAATATCAGTACAACTTCCAACAAATAGGTTCACCGTAAATAAGTCGGCTATTGGGAAGAAAGTGTAATTTTAGAAATCAGGCAGGAAAATGGTTAATCCGACAATTCCGTACCCTTACTCCCGCATTGTGCACTAATCGAAACAATTTCTTGGTAAATTAAAAAAATGACAGACAAAGAACTATATAAAATAGCAGTAGAATTTCTAAGTTCCTTTAGCGAAGTAACAGATGAAATTTTATCCGAACATTTGAAATCAGAGTACAGCAAACCAAAGGATTTATCGAGAATTTATTACAGAATTTGTGAATCTGCCCAAAATAAGCAGATGAGTTCAAAGGTAATCGGTGGTTCAATAGGCGGACTTAGGAATTTAGATAAAATACTTTATGGTTTTGACCCAGTTAAAGTTGCTGAAACTTATTCAAAATCTGAAAAAGACAAACTGCTTGACCGAATAATTGAGATTTTAAATCCAAGAGGGCAAATTAGAAGAACCAGCAGAAGTATTTGGCCTCTTTACTGTCAATCAGTTATTGATGCAGCACATTTTCTTAGTTCTTTCAAAGACGTTGACGATTTTTATAAATGGACCGACTTTTTCGCTGAAGACTTTAGAGCTAAACCGGCATTGCCCCTTATGATTAGTTACGAAATTTCAGGAATGGGTTTTCCACTTGCTTGCGACTTTTTAAAAGAATTGGGGTTTTCTGAATATGGCAAACCAGATGTTCATTTAAAAGACATTTTTAAAGCTCTTAATTTAATTGAACAAAACGAAAAATCAGCAACTAAATTAGATTACCAAACATTTAAGGTAATAGACCGAATTGCAAAAGAAAATCATACAACAGTGTATTCTGTGGATAAGGTTTTTTGGCTTATAGGAAGTGGAAATTTCTATTTATCTGATCTAAAAATTGGAGGTCAGAAAAAAGCATTTATTGAAAAAATAAAAGATACTATTTAAATCAATTTCTCCGCTCAATTTTCACGTCACTAACCGGATTAGAAACTCTTGAGTGATTCTAAGCTAAGTATCAGGCAGGAAGATTTCTAGTAAATTAAAAAAATGAATTAACTAGGTCGTGTCATTTTTAGATGTTAACTCTGTTACATTTAAATAAAGTACGAAATTCAGGTTTGTAAGAATTTTATAAGTGTTTTAATTAATTTATCTTCACTTTTCTTTTCAAAAGCCTGATTTTATAAATACATGACAATAACCAACTATCTCGAAATAGTAAATTCTAGATATCAATCTGGCATTTCCAGAGAACATTCTTACCGAGCCGACTTAGAGAATTTACTTAGAAGTATCTTAACCAATATTGATATTACCAACGAACCAGCCAATGTCACGGACTGCGGAAACCCCGATTATGTCTTAACAAATGGCAAAATACCTATTGGTTATATTGAAGCCAAAGATGTTGGCAAAGACCTGAACTCCAAAGTTTATAAAGAGCAGTTTTCCCGCTATCGAAATGCCCTAGATAACCTCATTATTACCGATTATCTTTGGTTTCAGTTTTTCCAGAATGGCATATTGGTACACGAAATAAAATTGGCCGAAATTGAAAACGGAAAAATAGTCCCCATCCCTGAGAATTTTCAACAGTTTGAAAACCTTATCAAGAACTTTTGCAGCTTTATTGGGCAAACAATTAAATCGGCTAAAAGACTGGCCGAAATGATGGCCGCAAAAGCTCGCCTTCTGCAAAATATTCTGGAGAATGCAATTACTTCCGATGAGGAAACCCAGGAAAACACTTCATTACAGGGGCAATTTCATACGTTTAAGGAAATACTAATCCACGATCTTACCCCTAAAGGTTTTGCAGATATTTATGCACAAACCTTAGCTTACGGAATGTTTGCTGCCCGTTTACACGACCCGACTTTAAACGATTTTAGCAGGCAGGAAGCAGCCGAGCTTATCCCGAAATCAAACCCTTTTCTTCGGAAATTATTTGGCTATGTAGCCGGTCCCGATATAGATGCGCGTATCAAACCCACCGTAGATAACCTTGCCGATGTTTTTAGGGCTACCAATGTTGAACGACTGCTAAAAAACTTTGGAAAAAGTACCCAAACCCAGGATGCGATTATTCATTTTTATGAAACTTTCCTGGCAGAATACGACCCGAAACTTAGAAAAGCACGCGGCGTTTGGTACACGCCCGAACCTGTGGTAAAATTTATTGTTCGCGCAGTAGACGATGTTTTAAAAACCGAATTTAAGCTGCCACAAGGTTTAGCAGATACTTCTAAAACCAAAATAAAGGTAAACACTGATGTAGCCGATAAACGTTCTACAACAGGCTACAAACAAACCGAAAAAGAGGTTCATAAAGTTCAAATTTTGGATCCCGCAACCGGTACGGGAACGTTTTTGGCGGAAGTGGTGAACTATATCTACAGCAAGAAATTTAAAGCAATGCAGGGTGCGTGGAGTGGTTATGTAGAGCAACACTTAATTCCACGGCTGAATGGTTTTGAATTATTGATGGCTTCTTACGCAATGGCACATTTAAAACTGGAAATGTTGTTACGGGAAACCGGTTATAAAGAAGATAGCACACAACGTCTCAACGTTTATCTAACAAATTCATTAGAAGAACACCATAAAGACACCGGTACACTTTTCTCCAACTGGCTGAGTACCGAAGCTAATGAAGCTAATCATATTAAACGTGATACTCCGGTAATGTGTGTGATTGGAAATCCACCGTATTCCGGAATTTCTTCTAATAACGGAAAGTGGATTGCAGACTTAATCGAAGATTATAAATATGTAGATGGCGAACATTTTAACGAACGCAAACACTGGTTAAATGACGATTATGTTAAGTTTATGCGTTACGGGCAACATTTTATAGAGAAAAATGGAGAAGGAATTTTAGCTTTTATCAACCCGCACGGCTTTTTAGACAATCCTACGTTTAGAGGAATGCGTTGGAATTTACTTAAAACCTACGATAAAATTTATACGATAGATCTCCACGGAAATGCTAAAAAGAAAGAGACCGCTCCAGATGGCAATAAAGACGAAAATGTTTTTGATATAATGCAAGGGGTTTCCATTAATATTTTGATAAAAACTGGGCAGAAAAAAACCAACCAATTAGGACAAGTATATCATTATGATTGCTATGGAAAACGCAACGACAAATATGATTTTTTAGCTAATAATAATCTAAAGGATATTGTATTTGAAAACTTGAACTATACCCAACCATATTATTTCTTTGTACCTACCAATGAAGAAGGAAGGAAGAAATATGAGGCAGGTTTTAGTTTTAGTAAAATATTCTTAAAAAATGTTTCTGGTATTGTTACAGCAAGGGATTCAGTGGTCACCGATTTTTCCCAAGAGTCATTGCTAGAACGAATTAGGAAATTTGCAAATGATAAATATTCGGATTCAGAAATAAGAACCTATCTATTTCCGAATAAGAAAGACGGAAAATATTTAGCAGGTGATTCCAGAGGTTGGAAACTATCTGAAGCTCGAAAAAAAGTCACAAATAATAATCATTTGAATTTGATTAAGGATTTTAATTATCGTCCTTTCGATACAAGAAAAATTTACTATTCACCTTCAATGGTGGATTGGGGCAGAGAAGTTTATATGCAACATTTTTTAAGAGGTGAAAATGTTGGCATTATTTTACCTAAGCAAGTTCCTGACAAAGAAAATGCAGGTGCTTTTTTAACTCGTATTCTTTCGGGACATAAAACTTGTAGTGCGTATAATATAAACAATATTTTCCCGCTCTACCTATATCCCGAAACCACCAAGCAACAAAGCACCGAAACCCGGGCGGAGCGTATGCCTAATCTAGATCCAAAAATACTTGCTAAAATTGAAGAAAGTTTGGGGTTAGATTTTGTGCCGGAGGTGGAAGATGACAATGTTTGTTTGGCAAATTCAGGGGAAGTCCGCGGTGATTTTCGCAGCACTTTCGCGCCCATACATTTGCTGGATTATATCTATGCGATTTTACATTCCCCCACCTATCGCGAAACCTATAAGGAGTTTTTAAAAATAGATTTCCCAAGGGTTCCTTACCCGAAAGACCAGGAAGAATTTTGGAAGTTGGTAAAATTAGGCGGCGAGCTTCGCCAAATTCATTTACTGGAAAGCCATAAATCCGAAGAATTTATTACTACTTATCCCGTAGATGGCGATAATATAATTACCCGGAAAATAACGAAAACCAGTCCGGGTTTTGAATTAACCAATCCGGATGAAAAAACCGGAAAAGTCTGGATAAACGATGAGCAATATTTTGATAAAGTACCGGAGATTGCCTGGGAGTTTTATATAGGCGGTTACCAACCCGCTCAAAAATGGCTTAAAGACCGAAAAGGCCGTGAATTAAAGTTTGAAGACCTATTGCATTATCAAAAGATAATTGTGGCTCTTACAGAGACGGATAGGCTTATGAAAGAAATAGATAATATTAAAATTTGAGAAGGTGGAAATCGAAAAGTTTGATACGCAATTTGCTTCCCTGAATGGAAAAGATATTTATATTCAAAATGCGGAAAGCGGCAGGAGAGGGTATACTTGTATTGGATGCCAACGACCATTAGAAGCTGTTAGAAGACGAAAAAATCCAAACCACAAATCCTATTTTAGACATATAGTTGATTCAAAAGAAAAAGATAATTTCAAATGTGATTTTAATGTTAGAAGATATCTAGAAAGACTTGTCGAAAAAATTATAATAAAACAAGGCTCTATATTGGTTCCTCCGGTAATAAAATATCCAGACTCTGGTTCTTATGAACCTCCCTTATTACTTCAGGAGGCAAAAAATATTACCTCGAAAATAATTAAAGCACAACAAACTTTTTTTATAGATGAAAATGGAAAAATACAGTCTGGAGCTAAAGCAGGAGCTCAAAAAAAGAACTACTACATAAGACCGGATTTAACCTTCTATGACGATAATGGCGATCCTAAATTATTTATTGAGATTGTTTTTACCCACCCAATAGATGATGAAAAAAAATCGAAATTAATCCATATTGGTATAGATACCATTAGGATCGATCTACCAGTCGTGGATAGGGAGAAATTAAAAGAGCTTATTGAACTAGGAGAAAACACTAATTGGGTTTTTAATAATGAAGAATTCTACACCGATTACTTATCAATTACCAATACAGGTAGAAAAGAACTACACTCACTTGCAGAAAAGCAAAGAGAGTTTCAGCAGGAATCTTTCAATTGCCGAGCAGGAAGAATTAGAGAGCTTATACGAACAATTGAACAATTTTTGGAATCAGATACATTTAAAGAAATTGAAAACCAGCTTAGATCAGAAGTTGAAAGAGTTGGAAGACTTGCAGAATCAGCAAAATCAGGATTGGCAGAAATGGAAGAAGAAGAAAAAAGAGGTTTATATTCTGAATTTGAACAAGAGGAAAAAAAACTTGAAGAATCTGAATCAAGAGAACAAGCAGCTTCAGCAGAACTTAAATGTAGATATTATGACCTGGAAGACAGATATTCACGAAAGGCAGAAGAACTTGGAGAAGAGGAGTCTGCAATTCGAAGAAGGGAGCGAGATGTATTTGGAGCTGAAAACCCTTTTGAAAGCTTACCAAGACGTACAGCTGGGTTGGAGAATGATATCCAGCGACTCAAAAACCAAGGAAAAGTCCAAGAAGGACAAACGATCCAGATTGGCCCAGAAGAAAGAGGAATTGATGAACAACTGGAGGAATTTAATAGAATTGAAACCAGACTTGGACTATAGACAGCGTATTATACTTTATGACGAAATGAGAAATAGTGAATTTTGCCGACAGCACGGTATTTTGTATAAATATAACCAGATATAAACTAAACTACTCGAGGAAAGGTTGGCATTTAACGGGAGCTTATAAAAAATAGGGTAGGAGTTGGGCTTTAAGATTTTCAAAAATCTACCACACTATTTAAAGCTTTATCGGTCTCCTGGCTTATAAAATAGGATTGGTACATCATAGTCGTGGTGACAGAAGAATGTCTATATAATTGTTGGAGCATTTGAACTGGAATTTTATCTCCTGCAATATTTCCAAAGCTATGTCGGGCAATGTGCATTGTTAATTTCTTAGTTATACCGGCTTTGATCGCTACTTCAGTTAAACGAGAGTTTAGCCATTTATTAGCATTTTTGGCTTTTGCATAAAGCTGCTTTTCGTCACTGGGATCTACAACCTTTAGTTCGGGGAAAATAAAATCATTATCAGATCCCTTATCATTAATATAATCTTTAAGGATCGCGTGAATCTTTTCAGGTAGCTGGAGAGAAACCAATTTAGAATTTTTATTCATGGTATAATGAAGTCGGTTGTCGTAAATATCACTCCAGCGAATTTTTAATACATCAGATACTCTAATTCCCGCCAGATAGAAACTAAAGAGCCATATATTCCTGGCGTGGTATTCTTCATCTGTAAGCTCAGTTAGTTTTTCTATGCTTTGAATTTCTTGTATAGTTAAGCCAATTTTTCTAGTCTCGGGATATTTAATCTTAATTTTATCTTTCCCGAAGGGATAAAACTTCCTATCTATGAGACCTTGTCTAATAGCTTTATTAAATAAGAGACGAATTAATACAAGATGGTTAACTATAGTCCTTTCAGATAATTTCTTAGAATTTTTTAAAAAGTTCATATATTTTCTAAGAAAATTCTCATCGAGATCCTGAAAAGATAACTGTCGGGATTTTACAAATGTTGCAATATGTCCAATGTAGGCTTTGTCTACTGTTAACCGGCCAAATTTGTTGTTAGCTTTAATTTCTTCTAAGTGTGCGTCTGCGATATCAAAGAAATTTTTATCAGAATTTAAAAAGAGAATGTCTTTTTTTATTTGAGCTGCAGAGAAATCTTTTCCTTCAGCCTGCAGCTGTAAAAGAAATCTATTAGTCTCTGCTAACTTGGTAAGTAAAAGGTAATTTAAACGAGCAGCGTTAGGATGAGATTTTTTTACAATACTTTTCTCATTATCCCAATAATTTAAAGTGATATAATGACCTATATAAAGATAAGAAGATTTCCTAAATTTGGTTATTCGGATTGCCAAAGGGTATTGGCCTTTTTTATTAGGTTTTTTTCGAAGGGTTATTGATGCACTGGACTTCATAACAATCTGATATTTACCTAATAAAGATAATTATTTTTGGTACAACATAGGTACAACATTTGGTGATTTCATATGTAATCATTTGAAATTAAATGACACTAAAAAATTTATAACTAATTGATTTTGAGATGTTTTGGGTTATTTTGTAACATAATTTTAACAACTTAGGATCTAGTGCAGCAATGTGTGGAGGTTCGAGTCCTCTCGCCCGCACCAAAGCAAAAGCCGACTTTAACGAGTCGGCTTTTTTGTTTAGTTAAAATCCTGGATGGCCTCACTAAGGTCAAAAACCTTCTGGTCTTTAAATTTGTTCTCCAGAATGCTGCTTCCGGCCGCAGAGCGGTATCCGCCGGCACAATGCACCACAAATGGCTTATCTTTTGGAAGCTCATCTGCACGGTCTCTTAATTCGTTTAACGGAATTCCTATGGCATCATCAAAGATCTTTCCTTCTGCGAGTTCACTTTCGTTTCTAATATCTACAATGGTATATTTATCTTTGTTACTTTTAAAGTCTTCAAGATTAAAGTTATCAGACTTTTTGGAAACCTTCTCACTCAGCGTGATCACTCCTTTCATTTGTTTTTCATAACCAATCTTGGCTGTTCTTTCCAATAGCTCATCAATATCTTCTACGGAACTTACCGCCAGGTAAAAAGGCTCGTTTGGCTCAATAATCGCTCCTAACCAGGTTTCATATTTATCCCCTTCTGTTCTTGACATAATGTTGATGCTGTTAGGGAGATGTCCTTTTTTATAGGCCTCCTCATTTCTCGCATCTACGACTGTTATTCCGTCTTCAACTTCATTGGTAGCTATTTGTAGCGGTACGCGGTATTTTTCCTGCTGTACGTTCCCGGCACCGTTACGATTAAGATCTACATTAAATCCAAAGTAAGAAGGAATAAACGGCTGATCCTTCAGGATCTCCTCTACAAATTCTTCTTCACTCTGTTCTTTAAATGCCCAATTGCCCATGCGTTCATCCCTTAAAGTACTGGAAGGAGAATCGCTCATGTTCTTTCCACATAAAGATCCGGCACCATGCGCAGGGTAAACAAGAGCTTCATCGGGAAGATCGTTAAATTTAGTCTGCATGGTATGGTACATTGCTTTTGCAAGTTCCATTCGCTTTGCTTTCATATTACCAGCCTTTTCACGAAGATCGGGACGACCTACGTTTCCAATAAATAATGTATCTCCTGTGAATAATACGGTTTTACCATCTTCTTCGGCCACAAAAGTTAAACTATCTGGCGAGTGTCCCGGTGTGTGTAAAGGACGAATATTAATTTTGCCAATTTTCACGCGCTGTCCCTCATCAAAAGGTTCATGGGGATAACTTACTCCTACCTTTTCGCTCACATAAATAGTTGCACCTGTTTCGTTGTGAATCTGTAAATGTCCGCTTACAAAATCGGCATGAGGATGGGTTTCAAAAACTGCTACTATTTTGGCATTTTGCTCTTCTGCAAATTTATAATACTGCCTGGGGTTTCTGCCGGGATCAACTAAGGCCATTTCTCCTTTACTTACAATAGCATAAGAATAATGTGCTAATGGTTCGTCTTTAAATTGTTCTATTTTCATTTTTGCTTTTATTTCAACTTTAAAAATGGATTTTAAGCTTTTTTCTTTTCTTGATTTTACTAAAGTAAAAATACTTTCATTTACCGGATTACGCAGTAACATTTGTTACACAGTCTACCGGTTCATTGAGTTTCAACATAGATTTATATTACATTAAGCATCATCGTAATGCGAGCAGCAGATATCCACGGGCAACTTGAATCTCATCCCGAATTGTTTCTGGAAAAAGAGGCACTTTCTAAATCTTCAGTTACCATCATTCCCTAAAACATTTCTTTCCAGATGATATAAATACCCATGACTAAAACAAACCAGCCGAAACCTTTTTTAAGCTTTTCGCCATCAATAAATTTATTCAGGTATCCACCCAGGAAAATACCCAGGATGGATAAGCCTGTAAATATCAGCAGGAAAACCCAGTCTATTTCAAGATTCTGGACATCGCCAAGAAATCCTATAAGGGATTTTACCGCAATAATAAGCAGGGAAGTGGCCACTGCCTTTTTCATCGGCAATTTTGCAAGTAGTACCAGGGCCGGGATGATCAGGAATCCTCCACCGGCACCCACAATACCTGTAAGCACACCCACAACTATACCCTCAATTATAATTAGCGGAAAATTGTATTTTACTTTAGTCTCCATCTTTACTTCTTTGCCGTTATCCCTAATCATGGAGATAGAGGCCACCACCATAATAACTGCAAAAAAAAGCATGATCCCAATACCTTTGGTTATCTCAAAATTTCCTATGGTCACCATCTGTTCGGGAATGGCAGGAAGAAGATATTTTCGGGTGCTGTAAACCGCTATAAAAGCCGGTATGGAAAAAACCGTCGCCGTACGAAAATCCACCAGTTCCTTTTTAACGTAATTCCCTGCTCCAATAAGGGAGGAGGTGCCAACAATAAAAAGCGAATATGCAGTGGCTGTAACGGGATTTATGGAAAGCAGGTAAACCAGCACCGGCACGGTTAAAATTGAACCGCCACCACCAATAAGACCAAGTACAACTCCAATGATCAAAGCGCCAAGATATCCAAGGAGATCTAATATATCCAAAGTTTCATTTATTTAATTTGACGCAAAAGTAACCTGCGACCACATCCTGTGCAGTAACAAAAGTTACATACAGGACAGGCTAAAGATCCAGCACTTTTATTTGATTTCGTTGCAAAATGATCTTCTTGTCCATTTCCAGTTTTTTCAGGATCCTGGAAATAACAACCCTTGAGGTGTTGAGATCGTATGCGATTTGCTGATGTGTGACCTGTAATTCTTCAGACTGATTAATCTTGGCTTTATCCTGAAGATAACGTAGCAGGCGTTGGTCCATATGCATAAAAGCAATAGTGTCTATCGTCTGCAGCATTTCAGAAAGACGTGACTGATAGCTTTCAAACACAAAATTACGCCAGGTCTTATATTTTGCCGTCCAGTCTTCAATCTTTCCAATGGGAATCATAATAATAACGGTATCTTTTTCAGCAACAGCCCTTATCTCACTGCGGGTTTGTCCAAGACAGCAGGAAAGGGTAAGGGCACAGGTGTCCCCCCGCTCCAGGAAATAAAGTAACAATTCATTACCTTCATTATCCTCTCTCAGGATCTTTATCGCCCCTTCAAGAAGCAGAGGCATGGCGGTAATATAGTCGTTAATATCCAGGATCACCTCACCCTCCCTGACAGATTTCAAAGTTCCGGATTCGGAAATTTCCCGAATAAGTTCCTCTTCAAAAATAAACCCATAGGCCTCCTTCAGCTCTTTTAGCATACCCTGTACCTTTAAGAAAGTCAAGTTAATATTTAAATTGAAATTTCCTGAAGCTCATTGAGTATTTTTACTTTGTCATCTTAACTGAAGGTCGAAAATTGCAATTTTGAGAGGGTGATATTCTGAAGAAGAACATTAAGAAGCCTTCTGCTCTTGTCGCAACTTTAAATTCTGAAGGTATTGTAGTACTTTTTTCCTCTTTTCACTTCTTACCTCTTTACCTAACTTAACTGAAGGCCGAAAATTGACATTTTAAGTAGGTGGCTCACATTATACTAAAGATCAAACTTCAAAAGAATATTTGCTTCACAAAAAACCTTTAAAATTTTCTATTTAAAAGCCTTTTCTGTAATCTTTTCTTAAATTTAAGGGGAGGTCGTCTGTAGATGTTTCTAAAATTCTAATTAAATATTTATTTCAGCAGGTTCACTTAATAAAGGAATTTTAATTTTCAGGCAATTATAAAAGTGTTGGCGGAGGGGTGGGAATAAATTAAGACATAAAGACAACTTAGAAATAATATGAAGACTTTGATTACCCTTACCGTTAACGGAAATAAGCACGAGGTAAATGTAGATCCCCAAACGCCATTGCTTTATGTGCTTAGAAATAACCTGGAACTTAACGGACCCAAATTTGGCTGCGGATTATCACAATGCGGTGCCTGTATGGTCTTGTTTGATGGAAAAGCTAATCCCTCCTGCCTTATTACAGTAGAGCGTGCTGCCGAAATGAAAATCACCACTCTTGAAGGTTTGGCAGACAAAAATGGAAACCTGCACAAGGTCCAGCAGGCATTTATTGATGAACAGGCGGCACAGTGCGGTTATTGCCTTAATGGCCTGGTAATAGCTTCCGTCGGACTATTAAATGAAAAGCCAAATCCTTCAGATGAGGAAATTCAGGCAGGATTATACCGAAATATTTGCCGCTGTGGCGTACATGCCCGGGTAATAAGGGCAGTTAAAAAAGCTTCTGCTCAATAATTTTATTCTATGAAATCTACCCGACGTGATTTTATCAAGCAATTAGGATTTGTGAGCATCGGTTTTTCCCTGCTGGGAACTACCTGCATGGGCAATGAAAATGGAGAAAATGTAGCGGAATCTGACGAATCAAATCGTCTGGATCGGATCAATGCCTGGCTACGGGTTCTTGAAGATGGAAGTGTTCTTGTTCTCACCGGAAAAATGGAACTTGGGCAGGGAATCAGGATTGCCGTGGCACAAGTGGCTGCCGAAGAATTGAATACAAATCCCGATTTAGTGGAAGTGAACCTGGCAGAAACGGGAGTGACCGCCAATGAAGGCTACACCGCAGGAAGCCGTTCTATAGAAACCAGCGCCATGTCTATTCGTAATGCAGCGGCGGCAGCGAGAGAGAAAATATTGAGCCTCGCTTCAGAAAAGTGGGAGATTCCGCAATCTGAACTTAGTCTGGAAAATGGAATTATACGTGGTGGAGGCCAGACAATGAACCTCTACGAATTACTGGAAGGAAGGCAGTTGAATGAAGATATAGGAGAGCCTTCAGAAATTTATGGAAAGACACGTCGCAAATATGTAGGTCAGCCTGTGCCGCGAAAGGATATTTCCCAGATGGTGCGCGGGAATCTTGAGTATGTTCAGGATATGCGCTTTCCTGATATGGTCCACGCCAGGATTATTCGTCCTTCGTCTTACACCTCGAAACTTAAAAATTTAGATGATTCTTCGCTTCAGGATTTTCCGGGATTCCTTAAACTGGTTCGTATTGGTAGTTTTGTAGGAGTAATTGCCGAAGAAGAATTTCAGGCTATACAACTCAGTTGGAAAGTGAACGAGTTGGCAGAGTGGGAAGCAGGAAATGAGTTGCCTGCAGATGTGCCGCTTAAAAAATATTTAAAAACTCTTGATGCCGAAGTGGAGGTAGAGGAAGAAACAGGGGATTGGGAAAATGCCATTAATCAAGCGCCACTTCAGCATAAAGCTGCTTATTATAAGCCTTACCTAATGCATGCTGCCAACGGCCCCTCCTGTGCGATCGCTTATTTTGAAGGTGAAAAGCTGCAGGTATGGAGCCATACCCAGGGGGTTTATCCGCTTCGGGAAACCCTGGCGAACATGTTGGAAATTCCGGAAGAGAATATTCATATTAAAGGAGTGCCGGGATCGGGTTGTTATGGACACAACGGTGCAGATGATGTTGCGGCTGAAGCGGCTTTACTGGCCTTGGAATATCCCGGAAGACACGTTAGGTTACAATGGATGCGGGACGACGAACACCGGTGGGAGCCGTATGGAACGGCTATGGTTATGGAGCTGCAGGCAGGTTTAACTGAAGACGGAAAAATTCAGGGCTGGAAATACGATTTTTGGTCCGATGGCCACAGTTCCCGCCCCAATGGGGAGCCAAAAACGCTGTTGCCGGCCCGGTTTCTTGATCGTGGTCACGGAGTTCCCGGGGTGGGTTTTAAAGGTGGTGCAGTGCGTAACTCAAAACCATATTACACATTAGCTTCATTGCAAACCACTTCTCACATTTTTGAAGGACCACTTCGGAAATCTGCACTGCGGGCGTTGGGAGCTTTTGGAAATGTGTTTGCCATAGAATGTTTTATGGACGAGCTGGCGCACAAAGCAGGGGAAAACCCGGTGGAATTCAGAGTTAGCCACCTTAATGATGATCGGGCTATTGCCTGTCTTGAAAGAGTGAAAAAGATGACTTCAGGAGTAAATAAAGGGAACAGGCAAGGTATGGGTTACGCTTTTGCACGTTACAAAAATTCCGCTTCCTACTTTGCTGTTGCCGCCCTTGTGGAAGTGAATGAGAGAGATATTGTGGAAGTGAGAAAAATGTGGGGTGTGATCGATTCCGGGGAAATTATTAATCCTGACGGATTGAAAAATCAAACGGAAGGGGGAATGATCCAGGCCGCGAGTTGGGCACTTCGGGAGGAGGTGAAATTTGATAAAGAACATATTACCAGCAGGGATTGGCATACGTATCCTATTTTCAGATTTGAAGAAATACCGGAGGTGGAAGTAGAGGTAATAGACCGTGTAGAGGAAAAACCTCTTGGTGCCGGAGAAGCTGCACAAGGTCCATCTGCGGCAGCCGTGGCTAATGCTGTTTTTGATGCAACCGGAGAGCGGGTAAGGGATCTGCCGATTAATCCGGTAGAGAAATATCTTCGGTAAAAACTTTGAGGAACTAAGTACTTTTGAATTTATCCAGTTACAGAATTGATATGATATTAAAGATTTTCGATTCATACCGAGAATTTCAGACTTTAAAACTTTACTTCTGGAGAATTCTCTGAAATTGATTAATGGTAAAAGAAAATTAAGTTTTTTCAGACTTTTTCCTTCAGCTATAAAACCTTTAGATCTTGAGGTACTTTTAAATTTGTAGCAGGGACAAATCACTTTCCACAAAAGCTAAAAATTCGCTAATACCTTTTTAGACTATTTCTCTTTCTTTATCTTAAAGGATGTCCATATATAGAGCTGTCATTTCAGAAGTAAACATTTATGAAATAGCATAGCCGTAAAACTTAGATGAATGAAAAACATTGCGATTGTAGGAGGGGGAGCCTGTGGGTCTGCTGCTTTTATTGAACTGGTGATTCAAATTTGTAGCCGTAACCTTCAGGAGGATCTCAGCATTACCTTAATTGAGCGCAGGGATAAGTTTGGTCATGGAATGGCTTTCGGGACAAAGGAGGATTCCCATCTTCTCAATACACAGGCAGAATTAATGGGGATCTATGTAAAAGAGCCGAATGATTTTTCGGACTGGATAAAATCAAGGGGAGGTAAAGACCACCCAAAGATTATTGGTCAAAGCAATACAGGATCAGCTTATACCAGCCGAAATTTATATGGGGAATATGTTCGTGAACAGCTTGAAGAATACATAAGGAAAGCTGAAGAAGGAAATGTAAGTGTGGAGCTTATAAATGATGAAGCCACAAATATTGAAAGTAAGAAAAGCGGAGAACTTGAAATTAATTTAAAATCTTCCAATAAAATTACTGCAGATTATATATTGCTTGCCCCGGGTACTCCAAAACCTAATAAATATAAAGAGCTAAAGGCTTTTAAAGGTTACATTGATTTTCCATGGCCTTCGCACAGGATAATTTCTGAAATTGACAAAGACGAAGAAGTCGGGGTTTTGGGAACCAGCCTAAGCGCTATTGATACTGTTCTGACTTTAATTAATAACGGGCACTGCGGAAAGATCACCCTCTTTTCCCCTTTGGGAATGCTGCCAAGAGTACAGCCGCCGCAAAACAAAGAAATAGAAAGAAAGCATCTTACGCTGGAAAATATACACAGGCTGCAAAGATCTAAAATGCGTCCTCCACGGGTAAAGGAGCTTTTTCGTCTTTTTATAAAAGATGTAGAAGATGCTGAAGGTGAAAAACTGAACTGGAGGAGCAAAGACAGGAGCGCGGGTAATGTTGAGGAGTTTCTTAAGTATGATATTGAGAGTGCGAAGAGAGGAGGTGACAGCATTTTAAATGTAACTTACTCATTACGCTATGATGCTTCGGTAATCTGGGGAGGGATGTCGCTAAAACAAAAGAAATTGTTTAAAAAGTGGCTGGGATCTCATTGGACGAGCACCAGGCATGCAATGCCCCTGCACAATGCCGAAATTTTGCTGGACTTGCTTCAAGAGGGGCAACTCCGGGTAATACCGGAAATAAAGATTGTAGATTATTCTGAAGAAAAGCAAATGTTTAGGATCATTACAGAAAACAAAGAAGAATTCTATATGCATAAGCTGGTCAATGCCACCGGTACTGCTTCGAAACTAAAAGGAATGAATAATAAATTAATTGCAAACCTGGTGAAAAAGGAATATCTGAAACCTTACCCTGCGGGGGGTGCTGTAATTAACCCGCGTACGATGCAGCTGGTTTCTAAACAGGGTGGCAACCGGATGTATGCAGTTGGTCATATTTTAAACGGAATGTTGCTGGATGTGGATGCGATGTGGTTTGATGTAAGGACAATTGGGAGGTGTGTTGAAGAAATAATTTTTAAAGCAAAGAGTTAATGGAAATCTTTTATAAACTTTATGCTGCTTTATTTCCTTACTTGTTGTGTATTCCTTTAGGATATTTCCTAAAGAAAAAAGAACTCGTACCAAAAAAATATATACATAAGCCATTGTTATTTGTGCTTATTCCGCTCTTGCTCATAGATAACGTGTTAGAAACGGAAATGTCCAATCTAATCATTCTGGCTACAATGTCTTTTAGCCTGGCTTTCTTTGTTACTTTCCCGGCAATTTGGGCATTTAAAAAATTTGACGGGCTGGATAAGCCATTATTGATAAGTAGTTTTTCATTTTTTAATGTACTTTTCTTCGGGATTCCTACCGTAAAAGCAATTTTTGATCAGGATGCTGTCACCACATTAATCTGTATCTACATAGGTACGGGTTTGTTTGGCTATACCGTTGGGTATACTGCAGTGGCCAAATCCAAATTCGGAATAAAAAAATCAATTAAAGAAGCTCTTAAAGTTCCATTTATTTATGCCTTTTTGCTCGCGATTAGCCTTAAGCTGTTTAATTATGAACTTCCGGAATTTTTCACTCCGGTTCTTGATGTTTTAGGCGTAATTGTCTCGGCTGCCGGGATGACGCTGCTGGGGATGAATATTACCATGATAAATTTTAAAGACCTGGACCTTTCCTACTTCTCAAAAGTACTTGGGATAAGAACGGGCAGTGCCATATTAATAGCCGGTTTCCTCCTGGCTGCCGAATATTTTATTTTTGATCTTCTTAATTCGCAGGAAAGAAGTGTGTATTCCCTTATTCCCCTTTTTCCTATTGCCGCTACATTAACTGTTTTCGCGTCTATGTTGGGTTCTGAAGAAAGAGATTCTGCTTTAATGATCGTATTATCAATGGTTGTTTCCCTCATCCTTGTTCCGCTAATGGCGATGATTTATAGCTAATAAGGCGTATGTTTTAGGTGAAATTAGCCTTAGGGAGAAATTCATTTATTATTCTAAAGTTATATCTCAAAAATGTCAATTTTCGGCCTAATTATAATTTTCAATTATAGCAAATCAAGAATTTTCTTTGCGCCTACCTACATACATGCTTTTACAAAGACAAATTAGCTTCTTAGAATTTTTTACCTTGCAGTTACAGTCTGGAAGGGGCAATACATTTATAAATTTATATTCCCATAGCGTATGCTGCAAAGAATAAGGCAAAATAAGGGGCAGCAATACCTGCTTGGCTTTGGCTTAATCATAGTTATTTCTTTAAGTTGCCATTTGTCGATAGAATTAATTATCTTCAATACGAATCGAATGATGCGTTACCTTTGTTTAAAATCGACAGGGCCCTGGTAGAACAGATTTTGCATAATATCGTTCACAATGCCATTCAATACACACCTGCGGGCTCAACAGTGCAAATTGCTGTAGCAAAGACAGAAGAGGGTTGTGAAATTGAAATAACAGATAACGGGAAAGGCTTTCCTGAAGATAAAATTAACGCTGTTTTCGACAAATTTTACCGGTTGCCAAATACTGCGACAGGTGGTACCGGCCTTGGGTTGTCTATAGCAAAAGGTTTTGCACAGGCTCACGGAGGCAGTATTAGCGTGGTAAATAATCCTTCTGGTGGAGCAAAATTTACAGTGAAGATTCCTTCGGAAATTTCATATTTAAATACTTACGAAAATGAATAAAGGTGAGATCCTTATAATCGATGATGAACCCCAGATAAGAAAGTTGCTGAAAATCTCGCTGGAAAGCAACGATTATAAAGTGATTCAGGCAAATTCAGGAGCAGAAGGCTTAATTCTGGCAGCAAATTATTCCCCGGAGCTAATAATCCTGGATATTGGACTTCCGGATAAAAGTGGCCATGAAATTTTGGTGGAATTAAGGGACTGGTATAAAAAATCAATTATTATGCTTTCTGTTCAGGATAGTGAAAAAGATATTGTTAAGGCCCTGGACAACGGAGCGACAGATTATCTGGCAAAACCTTTTAGAACAGGTGAATTACTAGCCAGGATCCGATCTTCAATAAGACTTAGTCAGAGTACAGATAATCAGCCGCAGATTTCTTTAGGAGATCTGGAAATCGATTTAGTTTCCCGCACAGTGAAACTTAATCAGTCCCCCGTTAAACTTACTACCACAGAGTATAAATTAATAGCCCTTTTTGCCAAAAACCATGGAAAAGTCTTAACCCACCAGTATATCCTTAAAGAAGTGTGGGGAATGGGAGCGGTTGAAGAAACTCAGTATCTAAGGGTTTTTGTGGCTCAAATACGGAAAAAATTAGAAGAAAACCCAAACAGGCCAAAACACCTTCTTACCGAAAGTGGGGTAGGTTACCGCTTTGTTTGAGAGTTATATGTAGTTAGATTAATCTTCAATCAGAAATACCGCTTAAATCCATGTACCTTTTGCTTTTCAATTAATACATCTCTCCTGATCTTTATAAAATCTTTATACCGTCTCTTCAATTTTTATATTCTACTTATATCCTTCAGCTTAACTTTGCTCACCTAACTATCAAAATAATTTTTGGTGAATTATTGTAAAGAAGAAGAACGCACCCCATTTGTTTTTATTCCGGCCGGAAAGGGTCAAGAAGGTTTTTGCTGTGTTTGATCTTAGTGCACCTATATTTTTAATACTCAATTTTAAAAATCTCCCAGGTTTTGCATCAGTAACTTCAGAAAGGAATGATTAACAATAAGATATTTTCGGCTTTAAAAAAAAGCTCCTTTTGGCTTAGTTTTTTAGCAGTGGCAATGGTTATTTTTGATCTTGGTTTTGCACATTCCATTGCTGTACGAAGATATCTTGATTCGTTTTATACTATAGTTCTTGTTTTAGGAATAGGGTCTATTCTTTTAAGGTATGTCCTGTCCAAACAACAATTAATGGGGAAAGTGCGGGTTTTTGATGGTCTGCTGTTTTTCCTTTTTACTCTTTTGGTGCTTGTACAGGTAGATGTTATAAGGGAGAACCTTTCTTTCCTGCAGTTTTTTAATAAAATGGGGTGGGTCTTCCTGGTGGTTTTTCTGTACTTTATAAGGGAAGCCTCCGCTTTAAGGGTCGATTTTAAAAGGGATTATCTTAATCCTGCACAGGTGTTTATTGGTAGCTTCTTACTTATTATTTTAGCAGGGACGCTTTTGCTAATGCTGCCCAATGCTGCTCATGGAGACTTATCTGCCCTGGATGCTCTTTTTACCTCTACAAGTGCTGTATGTGTTACTGGTTTAATCGTAGTAGATACAGGAAGTTATTTTACAGTTTTTGGACAAACCATTATTCTTATTCTTATCCAGTTAGGGGGTTTGGGAATTATGACCTTTGCCAGTTACTTTAGTTATTTCTTCCGCGGAAAGACGTCTTATGAAAATCAGCTTATGTTGAAGGATATGACTAACTCAGATAAAATAGGAGAGGTGTTTAGCGTACTTAAAAAAATTATACTTGTTACTTTTGTTATAGAGTTTATTGGAGCGGTACTTATCTTTTTTAGTATAAGTAAAGAGGAGATAGCATCTGTGCCAGAAAGGATTTTCTTCTCAGTTTTTCATACCGTTTCAGGATTTTGTAATGCAGGGTTCTCTACTCTGGAAAGTAGTCTTTATGAAGCCGAGTTTCAGTTTAATTATCCGCTTCAGTTAATTATAGCTGCGCTGTTTATTTTAGGCGGAATTGGTTTTCCTATTCTTTTTAATCTATACAAATATGCGGTTTATGCTGTAAAACATCAGTTTTTGAAAATCCGGCATCCGCATGATACGGTTTATAAACCATGGATTTTAAGTTTAAACAGCCGGATTGTGCTAATGACTACCTCTATACTTCTGGTAGCTGGTAGTGTTTTATTCTATTTCTTTGAATACGATAATACTTTGGCGGGTCATAGCACCTTTGGAAAAATTGTTACAGCCTTCTTTGGTGGTGCCACCCCCAGGACTGCAGGTTTTAATTCTGTAGACATGTCAGCATTAAACTTTTCCACTGTTATGATCATTTTTCTGCTCATGTGGATAGGAGCATCCCCGGGCTCTACAGGAGGGGGGATAAAAACCAGTACGTTCGCAATAACCACGCTAAACTTCTTAAGCCTCGCCAGGGGAAAAGACCGAATTGAAGTGTACAGAAGGCAAATTACAGATATGTCTGTGCGCAGGGCTTTTGCAATAATGGCCCTTTCTCTTATGGTCATTGGCATGGCAGTTTTTCTTATCGCTTCTTTCGACAGTGAGAAGAACCTGTTAAGTATAGCCTTTGAATGCTTTTCTGCCTACAGCACCGTAGGATTAAGTTTAGGGATTACAGCTCAGTTAAGTTCAGCGTCCAAAATGGTTATTATTTTTACAATGTTCATTGGGCGGGTGAGTATGCTTACTATTCTAATTGCAATGTTAAGAAGGGTAAAACATCTTAATTACAGATATCCTGACGAAGAAATTTTAATGAACTAATTTATTGATTATGAAGTATATCATCATTGGACTTGGAAATTTTGGAGCTTCTTTAGCCGAAAAATTAACACAAATGGGGAATGAAGTTATAGGAGTCGATATTAATATGGGTAAAGTAGAGGCCATTAAAGACAAAATCACCCACGCTGTGAATCTCGATTCGACAGATATTGCAGCGGTTTCCAACCTGCCCCTAAAAGATACAGATATTGTTATAGTGGGAATTGGGGAAGATAAAGGAGCCAATATAATGTCTACTGCGCTAATGAAGCAAATGCACGTGAAGCGCTTAATAAGCCGGGCAGTATCCCCGTTACAGGAAATGGTGCTTGAAGCAATGGGCGTGGATGAAATTATTCATCCCGAAGAGGAGACTGCAGAGCGTTGGTCTAAAAAGCTGAATTTACACGGAGTAGTAGATTCTTTTGAAGTGAACAGGGATTATAGCATCGTAGAGACAAGTATACCTAAAGAATATGATGGTAAAACCCTGGAAGAAATTTCGTTAAAGAAGAAATATAACATCATTGTGCTTACCACGATAAAACTTACGCAGGAGAAAAATGATATTGGATCCCTGAAGGATATTTCGAATGTTCAGGGAGTAGCTTCGGCCCGTACTAAACTCTATTATGGCGATATCATGGTGCTGTATGGAAATAATAAAGATATAAAAAGGCTGTTGAAGGATAAGGAGTCAAAAAGTTAGAATAAAATTCCTTTTCAGCTTCTTCTGCCTTAAATTTTATATAGCCTCCTGCATTTTTTCTAAAGCCATTCCACGGGAACCTTTTATTAAAATATGGCAATTTTTAAATTCTGTTTCTTCAAGGTGCTTCTTTAAGTTTTCATTGCTTTTGAACTTTATAATCGTGCTTTTATTTGTCTTGGTACGATTAAAGTTTTCCCCCAGAAGATAACATTCTGTAAAGCTGCCTTTTTCTAAAATTGCTACGATTTCCTGATGCTCTTCTTCTGAAGAAGTTCCTAATTCAAGCATATCCCCTAAAATGACAATTTTCGGCTCACTGGTGCTTAGTTCATCAAAGTTGGAAAGTGCAGCCTGCATACTGTTAGGATTGGCATTATAGGCATCCATAAAAATTGTGTTACTTTCTTTCTTTGTGACCTCTGACCGATTATTGGAAGGTATATATTCTGAAATAGCTTCTTTTACCTGGTCAAAGGGTACTTTAAAGTACAACCCGATACATATTGCTGCAGCAATATTTTGTGCGTTATGTTTACCTGTGATTTTACTCTGAAATACTGTATCATTGTAATTAACGCTGGCGTAAGACTGATTATCTGAATAAGAAAGTTCTAGCTGGGCATCTTTGGTTGTCCCGAAAGTAAAGGTGTGTTTATAGTCCAGGTGATTCCGTTGTATGGGATCATTGGTGTTTAGAAAAAGAAGTCTTTTGTTCTTTTTAATATTTGTGTAGAGTTCGCTTTTTGCTGCAATCACACCTTCAACATTACCAAAACCTTCTAAATGTGCTTTGCCAAAGTTGGTGATATATCCATAATCCGGCAGGGCAATTTCGCTTAAGACTTCAATTTCTTTAAGGTGGTTGGCACCCATTTCCACAATACCCATTTGGGTTTCTGCGTCCATAGAAAGTAATGTAAGCGGAACACCAATGTGGTTATTCAGGTTGCCTTTTGTGGCAACTGTTTTATATTTTCTGGAAAGGACAGTATTTACCAGTTCTTTTGTAGTTGTTTTCCCATTACTCCCTGTAATGGCAATAATAGGAAGATCCAGGTACTGTCGGTGAAATTTAGCCAGCTCCTGAAGGGTTTTTAGTACGTCTTTTACGACAATAAAGTTTCGGGAATCTGCAGCATAAATTTCTTCGTCTACTATGGCCATCTTAGCACCCTTGTCCAGGGCTTCCCGGGCAAATTGGTTACCATTAAAATTGGGGCCGCTTAATGCAAAGAAAATACAGCCTTCTTTAAGGATTCGGGTATCGATACAAGCTCCTGAGCTAATCAGGAAGTGCTGGTGGATTTGTGCTACATTCATAAACTTAAAGCTATAAAAAAAGCCCTAAAAATTAGGGCTTTTTTTGATTTTTAACCAAAAATTCTAATTTCTGGCTGTTTTATTTTCAGTTTTTGATTTAGAACCTACTCTGGACATTGCATTTCTAAAGCCAATATAATCTGTAGCCATATCCTGTGGGAAATATCTTCTTTGTGCAGGATCAAGCCAATAAGCCCGGTCTCTCCACGAACCTCCTTTGTAAACTCTTACTTCGTCACTTATAAGAGTAGTCCTTGTGCCGGTATCATAACCTCTTTGAGGTGCAGCTCCGGTTGTGTCGCTGGGTTGTGTGGCATTATAGGTTGGGGAGTTGTACATTCTTTTAGAAGGTTCTGTTGCGTCCTGGAAAGGCTGATAATACCTTGTGGAACTCTTATCCCCATCTCGGAAATTTCTCTGGTCACTTTCAGTGAAATTGGTTCTCATGTATGTATCATCTTCAGTAACCGGAACCTGCGCAATTTCTCCGGGAAGGTTACGGGCAACCAGTTTTCCGTTAGCCAAAGTATCATAAACCACTTCATCTGCACCAAGTATTTTTACACTTCCATCTTCATTAATAGCATTTTTAGTGTAAACGTTTCCTCTGTAGTAGTTAAAGTCATTAAATTCGTCATCTACTATAGGACGATAAACATCTGCCACCCATTCTGCAACGTTACCAGCCATGTCATAAAGACCATGATCATTAGGTTCATAGGATTTAATTTCCGCAGTAATATCTGCTCCATCATCACTCCATCCTGCAATACCACCATAATCTCCTGCACCCTGTTTAAAGTTTGCTAATTGATCCCCCTGTCTCTTTACATCTCCCGATCTGGTATATTGTCCGTCCCATGGATATTTTTTTCTGCCTCGGTAGGAATTGTAGTTTCTAATTCCTGCCAGGCCAAGTGCTGCATATTCCCATTCTGCTTCAGTGGGTAACCTATATTCCGGAGAAACAAGACCACTCTCTCTTCCCGGATATACTTTTTTAACAGGATTTCCTTCTTCGTTAGTGTCTTCTAATCTGTCCTGCACCTCTTCTCCCTGGCTAAGTTCAGTATTCCCGCCGTAAACATTTTCAGGATTATAAATATAGGTGTCAGAATTAAAGGTTTCTCCCGGTCCTGCTTTATATTGAGCGCCTTCTGCAAGATAACCTTCATTTATAAGTTTTGCTTCATTAACCCTTTGAGTTCTCCAGTCACTAAATTCAACTGCCTGGATCCAACTTACTCCAACAACAGGGTATTCACCATAAGCCGGGTGACGCAGGTAATTATTAACCATAGTTTCATTAAAACCTAAGCGGTTTCTCCAAACCAAAGTATCAGGAAGTGCTCCTTCATAAACATCGCTGTAACGTTCATCTGAAGGGGGAGCGACTCTTTTTAGCCAGTCCAGGTATTCCAGGTACATTTTATTTGTAACTTCAGTTTCATCCATATAAAAGGACTGCACGTGCTGCTGCGTTGGGCTGTTGTTCCAATCATGCATAGGATCATCCTGAACCCTTCCCATGGTAAAGGTTCCTCCTTCAATAAAAACAAGTCCCGGTGCCGTTTCCTGTTCTTTATAGTCATTGTTATATTGGAATCCACCCTCGTCCGAATTAATATCCCAACCGGTAGCCCGGGAGTTATTTTTATAATCCCTTGAATTGTTACAGCTTAGCAGACCTACGCCGAAGGCAAATGCAAAAAGTGCTCTTATAGCAATATCTGTTCTCATGTTCATCATCTCTTTAGATAGATTTTTAGGCTTTGCAATATAGTAATTAACGCTAAATTTGCAAGATTATTTCATTATAATAAAAATGTCTTTAAAACCCTGTAACTACCTGATGTGCTTGATGCTTACCTGGTTTTTAACAGGTTTTAAAAAACAGTTTAACTGGTTGCTTCCGGGCTTTTAAGCTGCGCAAAAATAATCCTTTTTTCTTTTAGGCAGTGTTTTATACTTAAATAATAACTGCTAAGCGAAATCTAAAACAATATTTTGAATAATTAGTAGTTATAAGTAAACATGAGCGGAGTTAAAACCACTGTTTCAGAGGGTAAAGTCTTTTGTTTTGTCTCGTTTGCATGCTTTTGCTTGTAATTTTGGTAGGAAGGTTCTTTCTTAGCAAGAATTTAAATTTATATTTGTTACAGATAATGTTCAGAATGAAAAAAATTACACTTATGCTGGTTGGAGCCAGTTTGTTGTCTGGTCTTTCATCTTTTGCTCAGGAAGAACGGGACAGGGTAATTACAACCGCAGTGCCTTTTCTTCAGGTTGCGGCCGATGCGCGAGCTGCTGGTATGGGTGATCAGGGGGTTGCTACTTCTGTAGATGCGTTTTCGCAACAATGGAACCCTGCAAAATATGCGTTTGCCGAAATGCAGCAGGGGGTAGGTATATCTTATACTCCTTATCTAAGTGATATTGTAAACGATATATTTCTTGGGAACTTAAGTTATTTTTATAAACTCAATGATCGTAGTGCCTTTGCTTCCAGTCTTAGGTACTTTAGCCTGGGATCTATCGAAACACGCACAACTTTTGAACAGGCGCCTCTTCTTGTAAATCCAAATGAGCTCACCTTTGATTTGTCCTACTCTCTTAAATTAAGTGAAAATGTTTCTATGGCAGTGGCGGGTAGATATCTGCGATCTGATCTTGGTTTGCAGGACGATGAAGATCTTGGGGCTGCAGGTAGTTTTGGAGTAGATGTTGCGGCTTTTTATCAGAGCGATGTGATATTCTTTGATAGTTTTGATGGTCGTTGGAGACTGGGTGCAAATATTTCAAATATCGGTCCGAAGATGAAATATGATGATGCGGGACAGGAAAACTTTATTCCTACTAATTTTAAAGGAGGGGCAGGATTTGATTTTATTCTTGATCCGCAAAACCGGATAGGGACATATCTTGAATTTAATAAATTATTGGTGCCAACTCCGCGGGATTTTAATGACGATGGGGATATTGATGCTGAAGATGAAATAGAATATAATGAAATAGGTGCTATAGAAGGTATATTTACTTCCTTTGGAGATGCGCCGGGTGGCTTTGGCGAAGAATTGAGGGAAGTGACCTGGGCTCTGGGTGCAGAATATAATTATCAGGATGTGTTTGCTTTTCGGGCGGGTTATTTTTCTGAAAGTGAAACTAAAGGTTCAAGAAGATTTGTTTCTTTTGGAGCAGGTTTCGTTTATGAAATAGTAGATATCGATATCTCCTACCTGTTCTCAACTTCTGATATACCAAGTCCGCTAGAGGGGACTTTACGATTCGGTCTTACTTTTAATTTTGGACAGGAATTCGTCAATTAATTCTGAATAAAATTTTATTTCCTTAAAAGTATCTTATTTCGATTTGATACTTTTTTTGTTTGATTTAACTTGTGTTTCCAATAAATCTGTATGAAATCATTAAAAATTACTTCTGAACTTGAAGTTTACGACTCTTTGGACGAACTGCCACGGGAAGTTTCAGTTTTAATGCAAAAAGCTTTTGATGCGCGGGATAATGCTTATGCTCCCTATTCTCAATTTAATGTTGGTGCGGCAATTCTGCTGGAAAATGATGAGGTGGTAACAGGGAGTAATCAGGAAAATGCGTCTTATCCTTCCGGGCTTTGTGCAGAGCGTACGGCATTTTTTTATGCCGGGGCAAAATATCCGGGGGTTAAAATGAAAAGAGTAGCGATTTCAGCAAAATCCCTGAAGCATGTAGTTGTTGCACCTGTCTCTCCTTGTGGCTCCTGCCGGCAGGTAATGGCAGAGTATGAGGTGAATCAGGAGGAAAATATAGAGCTCTATTTTATGGGCGAAACAGGTAAGGTTTTAAAGGCTAAATCGGTTAAGGATTTATTACCTTTAATATTCGACAGAAGTATCTTGTAAGGTTTTCGTTATTTTTGCAGCCAAACTGTTTTTCATTCTTGTTGAAAATAGTATTTTTGTTATCCGCTTGGCAAAATCCATGTGTCCGGCCTAAATTTATACTTTGATATGAAGAAAATCACAAAAGCCACCTATTTAAAGTGGTACGAGGATATGTTATTTTGGCGCAAATTTGAAGATAAGCTTGCGCAGGTTTATATTCAGCAGAAGGTTAGAGGCTTCTTACACCTTTACAATGGGCAGGAAGCGATCCTTGCGGGAGCTCTTCATGCTATGGATTTGGAAAAGGATAAGATGATCACCGCTTACCGTAACCACGTTCAGCCTATCGGGATGGGAGTAGATCCCAAGCGTGTAATGGCAGAACTTTATGGTAAGGGTACCGGTACTTCTCAAGGTCTTGGTGGATCTATGCACATTTTCTCCAAAGAACACAGGTTTTACGGAGGTCACGGTATTGTAGGCGGGCAAATTCCTTTGGGTGCAGGTCTTGCTTTTGCAGATAAGTATTTCAAAAGAGATGCTGTTACCTTAACTTTTATGGGTGATGGTGCAACGCGTCAGGGAGCACTTCATGAAACGCTGAATATGGCGGTAAAAATGGACCTTCCGGTTGTGTTTTGTGTAGAAAATAATGGTTATGCTATGGGAACTTCTGTGGCACGTACCGCAAAAGGAACAGATATCTGGAAACTTGGTTTAGGTTACGAAATGCCTTGCGGTCCTGTAGATGCGATGAATCCGGTTAAAGTTGCTGAAGCTTTGGATGAAGCAATCGACAGAGCCAGAAAAGGAAACGGACCAACTTTCCTTGAATTAAAAACATACAGGTATCGTGGTCACTCTATGAGTGATGCTCAAAAATATCGTACCAAAGATGAAGTGGCCGAGTATCAGAAACTCGATCCTATCACTCAGGTGCTGGAAGTTATTAAGGATAAAAAATACGCTTCTGATAAGGAGATTAAAGAAATAGATAAACGCGTTAAAGATAAAGTTTCAGAATGTGAGAAATTTGCTGAAGAGTCAGATTTCCCTGAGAAAAATGTAATGTACGACGTGGTTTACGAACAGGAAGACTACCCGTTTTTATCACATAAAGTAAACTAAATTATGGCTGAAGTAATTAATATGCCGCGATTGAGCGACACCATGGAAGAAGGTGTTGTAGCACAGTGGCTAAAGAAAAAAGGTGATAAGGTTGAAGAAGGAGATATTCTTGCCGAAATAGAAACCGATAAGGCGACTATGGAGTTTGAATCTTTTTATGAAGGAACTTTACTCCATATAGGTATTGAAGAAGGTGAAACTGCTCCGGTTGATACATTACTTGCTATAATTGGTGAAGAAGGAGAGGATATTTCTGATCTTATTAAAGGCGGCGGTGGTTCGTCTGATAAGAAAGAAGAAAAATCTTCTGATGACAAAAAGGATGAATCTGATGATGACTCTTCGGAAGAAGATGCTTCTGAAGAAGAAAGTGGTGATGGTGAAATTCCGGAAGGAGTAGAAATCATTACAATGCCACGCCTTAGTGATACCATGGAAGAAGGTACTGTTGCCACGTGGATCAAAAAAGAAGGAGATAAAGTTGAAGAAGGGGATATTCTTGCTGAAATCGAAACCGATAAGGCAACAATGGAATTCGAATCTTTCTATGAAGGTACGCTGCTTAAAATCGGAATCCAGGAAGGTGAGACTGCAAAAGTAGACAGCCTTTTAGCAATTATCGGTCCGGAAGGCACAGATGTTTCTGGAATCAGTAAAGATGGGGCGAAGAAATCTTCAGGAAAGTCTGATAAGAAATCAGATAAAAAAGACGACAAAGCTGCAGAAAAGCAGAAAGAAGTAGCTGCTACAGAAGAAAAACCTGGAACTACTTCAGAATCTAAAGACGGTGGAAGAATTTTTGCTTCTCCGTTAGCCAAGAAAATGGCTGAAGAAAAAGGAATCGATCTTTCCAAAGTAGAAGGTTCCGGAGAAAACGGAAGAATTGTAAAGAAAGATATAGAATCTTACAAACCTTCAGAAAAACCAGCAGAGCAATCTAAAGGTACTGCAGGTAGCGAAGAACAACGAGCTTCTGTACAGCCTTACGTTCCTGCCGGCGAAGAAAGCTTTGAGGAGGTTAAGAATTCTCAAATGCGTAAGGTTATCGCTAAAAGACTCGGTGAATCCAAATTTAAAGCTCCGCATTATTACCTTACTATAGAGGTGGATATGCAAAATGCAATGGCTTCCCGTAAGCAGATCAATGAGATGCCAGATGTGAAGGTTTCCTTTAACGATATGGTGATCAAGGCGAGTGCAATGGCGTTAAGAAAACATCCGCAGGTAAACAGCCAGTGGAGTGATGAATCTATGAAAATGGCCAAACATATCCATATGGGTGTGGCCGTTGCTGTAGACGAAGGACTTGTGGTGCCTGTACTTAAATTTGCAGACCAGATGTCTATGACGCAAATTGGTGGTAATGTGAAAAACCTTGCCGGTAAGGCCAAGAACAAAAAGTTGCAGCCTCAGGAAATGGAAGGCAGTACTTTTACAGTTTCTAACCTTGGAATGTTCGGGATTGTAGAATTTACAAGTATTATTAATCAGCCGAATTCCGCTATTCTTTCTGTTGGAACGATTGTAGAGAAGCCGGTTGTTAAAAACGGACAAATTGTTGTTGGAAATACAATGAAACTTACGTTAGCCTGTGACCACAGAACTGTGGATGGAGCTACCGGAGCGGCTTTCCTTCAAACATTAAAAACATATATGGAGAACCCGGTAACTATGTTGGCATAGAAACCTGTTTGTTCAATAATAAACATTAAAATCCCACACTACGTGGGATTTTTTTATCTTTAGCGCCAACAGGTTTTAAACAGCCGCACCATTAACTATAGGTCGATAATTGCCATTTTAGAGGCACCTTTAAAAATGTTCAAAAACATGAAAAACAACTTCTTTAAACTAGCTGCGGTACTTTCTGCAGCCTTTTTCTTTGCCTGTAATTCTGGTCAGGAGGCTGTGGATACTGAAATTGAAGTCTCAGAAGTCGAAATTGAGGAAAATTTGCGCTTTTTAGCTTCAGATGAGCTGCAGGGAAGAGCAACAGGGACGGAAGGAATAGAAAAAGCAGCTACTTTTATTGAAGAGTATTTTAAGGAGTATGATGTAGCGCCATATTTTGAAAATTACAGGGATCGCTTTGAAGTTGAAGGGAAAGAGGCATTTAACGTGGTAGGCTTTTTAGAGGGTAATGATCAGGAATTGAAGGATGAATTTATAATTATAGGCGCTCATTACGACCATATTGGCTTTGGTGAAGCCGTGGAGAACGATTCTATTGCTAACGGAGCTAATGATAACGCCGCTGGCACTGTCGCGGTGATGGAACTGGCCAGAAGGTTTGCTGAAAAGGAAAATAATGCCCGTAGTCTGTTATTTATCCTGTTTTCTGGCGAAGAATTAGGATTAACAGGTGCCAAACATATCGCGCAGAAGTTAAAAGCCAAAAATCTTGATCTTTACGCTGTTGTCAATCTCGAAATGATAGGTGTTCCAATGGAAGAAAAGGATCATTTGGCATATTTAACCGGCTATGAGAATTCCAATTACGCTGAAAAATTTAATGAATATGTAGGGGAGAAGGTGCTGGGCTTTTTACCACAAGCTAAGGAGTACAACCTCTTTCAGCGGAGCGACAATTATCCGTTTTTTGAAGAATTCAATATTCCGTCACAAACCATCAGTACTTTCGATTTCACCAATTACGATTATTACCACCACGTTTCTGATGAGGCCGATAATATGGATTTTCAGCACATGGCTAATTTAATAGAGGCCATTTTTCCCGCAATATCAAAAATGGCTAATACGGAAGAAAAAGAAATAAAACTGAATTAAAATGAAGCATGTAATTATTACCGGAACAAGCAGGGGAATTGGTTTTGAACTCACTAAAAAATTTGCTGAAGCGGGGCACAAAGTCCTTGCCCTCTCAAGAAATCCAGAGCCTGTTTCCAATCTTCGTCTTAAGCATGTAGAAGTGCTGGCCTGCGATATTACCAAGAAAGAAGATCTTGAAAAAGTAAGCAGTTTTGTTTCTTCAGAATGGAAAAACGTTGATATTCTCATTAATAATGCAGGAATGCTTATTAATAAGCCTTTCCAGGAATTAAGTCTGGAAAACTTCAACAGCGTTTATCAAACAAATGTGATGGGTGTGGTTGGGCTTATTCAGGAAGTGTTGCCTTTTATGAAAAATGATGCCCATGTGTTAAATATTAGCACAATGGGCGGAGTGCAGGGAAGTGTAAAATTTCCGGGACTGTCGGCATATAGTTCCAGTAAAGCGGCCGTAATTACTTTAACCGAATTGCTTGCTGAAGAATATAAGGAAACCGGCCCGTCTTTTAATGTTTTAGCCCTTGGTGCAGTACAAACCGAAATGCTGGAAGAGGCCTTTCCCGGATACGAAGCTCCACTTTCTGCAGAAGAAATGGCAGATTATATTTTCTATTTCAGTTTGACAGGAAATAAATTTTACAACGGCAAGTTATTACAGGTCTCCAATAGTACTCCGTAGTTTTAATGAAGCATATTCTTGAAAAATATTTGCCAGATCATGCGCTGGAACCGGCTTTTGCCCTTATTCAGTCAAATAATGTGCATCTTAAAATTGTAAATGAGCGCAGGACGAGACACGGCGATTACAGGAAAATGCCAGATGGAGTGCAGCAAATTACTATTAATGCAAATTTAAACAAGTATCGGTTTTTGATTACCCTGGTACACGAAATTGCGCACCTGGTGGCCTTCAATAAATTCGGAAGAAACATTAAACCTCATGGAGCCGAATGGAAACTAACTTTTCGAAATCTGATGCTTCCGTTTATTCGTCCTGAAATTTTTCCAATGAAAATATTACCCGTAATTGCAAATCATTTCCGTAATCCAAAAGCGAGTAGCGATACCGATGCCAGACTTTCTGTAGCTTTAAAAAGTTATGATCCCGAGAATGATAAAAATTATATCTTCGAGGTGCCTTTCGGAGCTATTTTCAGGATTTACAACGGAAAAACTTTTAAGCGTGGGCCAAAAAGGATTAAGAGGTATGAATGTTTGGAAATCTCGACAGGAAAGGTTTACTTATTTCAGCCAAATGCTGAAGTAGAACTGTTAAAAAATTAATTTCAAAGTTAGATGAATAGTAACTATTACGCAATATTAATGGCCGGTGGGGTCGGTTCCAGGTTTTGGCCTGTGAGTACAGCAGAGTGTCCTAAACAATTTCAGGATATCCTTGGATCCGGTGAAACGCTTATTCAAACAACTTTTGCCCGTCTAAAAAAAATAGTACCACCAGAAAATATTTATATCCTTACTAATGCACGTTATGAGGAAACGGTAAAAGAACAAATTTCCGGCATTAAGCGGGAGCAAATTGTTTTAGAGCCGGTAATGCGTGATACCGCTCCCAGTATTTTACTTGCAGCTTTAAAAATACAGGAAAAGAATAAAGATGCTGTGATGATGGTGGCGCCCAGCGATCATTGGATCCAGGGAGTAGACAGTTTTATTAACGACCTTAATTTTGCTTTTGAAGCCGTTGATAATAATGAGAAACTGATCACATTAGGTATTAAACCCACCTTTCCAAACACTGGTTACGGATATATTAAATTTGAACATTCTGAAGATAGAAGGCTTATACCTGTAGCACAGTTTACAGAAAAACCCACCTTCAAAAAAGCTGAAAAGTTTGTAGAAGATGGAAATTATGCCTGGAATGCAGGAATTTTTATATGGAATGCCTCTTCTATAATAGAGAACTTTAAAAAGTATCTGCCAGAAATGTATAATCTTTTTCAGAAAGGGAAAGAGTATTGGAACACAGAAGAAGAGCAGGCTTTTATAAATGACAATTATCACCTCGCAAACAAAATATCAATAGATTACGGAATTATTGAAAAAGCTGAAAATGTATTTATGATTCCGGCTAATTTTGGATGGAATGATCTTGGGACCTGGGGGTCTCTTCAGGAGGAACTTCCTCAGGATGATTTTGGAAATACGGTAATTAATGCCCGGTTACTTCCGTTTGGAGCAGAAGGTAATATCGTAAGGGCAGCCGAGAATAAGATTGTTGTACTGGAAGGTCTTAAAGATTATATTGTTCTGGAAAACGAACAGGTGCTGCTTATAGTTCCGAAGAAAAATGAACAGGGGATAAAGGAAATTCGGCAAAAAGCAATTGATAAGTTTGGGGATAAACTTGGTTAGTAGATGGAAAATAAAGAGAATTCTTCGGCTGGTTCGGGGACTGAAAAAGGCAACGTAAAACTTTCGTCAGACGCGAAACATCTTTATAAGCACTCAAGGTCGTTCTTTGCAGAATTACTGGATATCCTTACCGATACAGATAGGGATAGTACTATAGAAATGGTGAAGAAGGATATTTCCTTTAAAGGCCATAATGCCTGGATCCTTATTTTCTCAATTTTTGTGGCCTCTATTGGTCTTAATGTAAGTAGCCCTGCTGTGGTAATTGGAGCGATGCTTATCTCCCCTTTAATGGGTCCTATTGTAGGTGTTGGGTTATCTGTTGCCATTAACGACATCGATACCTTAAAGCGTTCCCTGGTAAATCTGGCGGTTATGGTGGTGCTAAGTGTGTTAACCGCTTATCTCTACTTTTTAATTTCTCCTATTGAGCAGGAAACACCAGAGCTTGTCGCCCGAACGTATCCTACAATTCTGGATGTGTTGGTGGCGATTTTCGGTGGTTTGGCTTTAATCGTGGCAAAAACAAAAAAAGGAACGATTGCCAGCGTAATTATGGGTGTTGCTATTGCCACAGCCCTTATGCCGCCGCTCTGTACTGTGGGTTATGGCCTTGCTATCGCCAATTGGGAATATGCCGGTGGTGCTCTTTACCTCTTTGCAATTAATTCTGTTTTTATAGCACTTTCCACTTTTGTAGTAGCAAAGATTCTTGGATTTCCGTTGGTAAGATATGCTAACAGTAAACGCAGAAGAAATACCGCTAGGCTTGCTTCTTTAATTGCAATTCTCGTGATGATCCCGAGTATTTTCCTATTCGTAAACCTTCTTAGGGAGCAGGTGTTTGTAACCAGAACAAAAGAATTTGTAGAAGAAAAGATTGATTACCCTGGAGCTGAAGTGGTGAAATTTGCTCAGGATTATAAAAGGAAATTTGTGGATGTTTATCTTATTGGCCGTCCAGTACCGCAAGCTCAAATTCAGGATTGGGTAGAACAAATAAGAGCTATGGAGGAGTTGCAGGATGTTACTTTAAGAATACACCAGGGAACCGACCAAAGTTCTGAGATGGCAGCACGTCTTACTTCTGAGGTTAGATCTGGAATACTGGAGGATTTATACGTAAGAAACCAGCAAGTTGTGGAGGATAAAGATGATCGTATCCGACTTTTGGAAAATGAATTACTAAGGTATAGGTCTGGGGGTATTCCTTTTCAGGCAATAAGCAGGGAAGCCAAAATCAATTACTCCAATATTGAACAGTTAAGTTATTCTAACAACATTGTAACAGACTTTACCCGTGTAGATACTATTCCTACTATTAACGTTAAATGGGATAATTCCCTTACAAGAAATGCTCAACAGCGGGAAATGGCAAAGTTAAAGGAATGGCTTCAGGTGAGGTTATCTTTGGATACTCTCGCCGTACAATCTGTAAATTAGCTTAAAGACCCTGAAGTTGCGCCTGTTTTACTTTTTTAAACAAATCTGAAGAATATACAAAATCGGTCACAGCTTCATTGTCGGTTTTAAAAATCTGACTTTTATCACCTTTCCAGGCAAGTACACCATCTTTAAGAAAAGCGATCTTTTCTCCGATCTCTAAAACAGAATTCATATCGTGGGTAATAACTACAGTAGTAATGTCGTATTCGACTGTTAATTCGTGGATAAGATTATCAATAACAGTGGCTGTCTTTGGATCAAGTCCAGAGTTGGGTTCATCACAAAACAAATATTTTGGCTTGTTTACAATTGCCCGGGCAATTGCCACCCTTTTTTGCATACCTCCACTAATTTCTGCGGGATATTTTTTTCCGTTACCGGTAAGGTTTACTCTTTCCAGAACTTCATTAACGCGTTCCAGATGATCCTTTTTCCGGCCTTTTTTAAACATCCTTAAAGGGAACATCACGTTTTCTTCAACCGTCATAGAATCAAAGAGAGCGCCTCCCTGGAAAAGCATTCCTATTTCTTTCCGAAGCTCCCGTTTTTGCTCCGGACTAAAAGTAGAATAAGGTTTTCCATCGTATTCAATAGTTCCTTTTTCCGGAGTAAACAGACCCAGCATAGACTTTAAGAGCACACTTTTTCCAGAGCCAGATTGTCCTATAATAAGATTTGTCTTTCCGGTTTCAAAAACAAAATTTATTCCTCTAAGGACATCTTGTTCATCAAAACTTTTATGTATATCCTTTATTTCTATCATTTTAGCTAAGTAATAATTGGGTTACTATATAGTTAGTAATAATAATTACCACGCTGGTCCATACAAACGAGGTAGTACTTGCCTTACCTACTTCCAATGAGCCGCCGGTCATGTAATAACCGTGATAAGAGGGAACAGTTGCCAGAATCATGGCAAATAAAAATGTTTTAAAGAATGCATAAAACAACTGAAAGCCTACAAAATCATCCTGCAGCCCGCTAATAAACTCATCTGGCACCACAAAGCCACCCAATACTGCCGACATATAAGCACCTACTATTCCCAAAAACATGGAAATGGCAATGACAAACGGATAGGTAAGCATTGCAATGATCTTAGGGAAAATAAGATAATTTAGGGAGTTTATCCCCATTACTTCCAGGGCATCAATTTGTTCAGTTACCCTCATGGATCCTATGCTGGAAGTAATAAAAGAACCTACTTTTCCCGCCATAATAATAGATATAAATGTAGGGGAGAATTCCAGAATTATAGATTGCCTGGCAGCATAAGCAATTAATGCCTTCGGTATTAAAGGATTATTTAAATTTAAGGCTGTTTGAAGAGCAACTACACCTCCAATGAAAAAAGACAGAAAAGCCACAATTCCTAAGGAACCAATTATAAGCTCGTTTATTTCCTTAAAAATTAATTCTTTTAGTACAGAGCGTTTGGTCATTCTTCCAAACACCCCCTTTATCATTAAAAAGTATTCACCAATAGAATGCAGATAACCCATCCAATAATTTTTGTAAAGCTAAAATACAAAAAAGAAGCACGAAAGTATTTAACGTAGAATTAAAGTTTATGGCACTGAGTTTATTATTTTTGGTTTCTTCAATTTAAAATTATGAGACAATTATTTATTTTACTAGTAACGGTTTTATGTGTTCTTCCGTTAAATGCACAGGAAAATGATAAGCAGAAAACGAAGCTTGTGGTTGGTATAGTAGTAGATCAAATGAGGTATGATTATCTCACGCGCTTCTGGGAACGGTATGGGGATGATGGATTTAAAAGAATGATTAATGAGGGATATAATTTTAAAAACAACCATTTTAATTATGTTCCCACTTACACAGGACCCGGTCATGCTTCTGTTCACACAGGCACCGGTCCGGCAAATCATGGAATCATTGGAAATAACTGGTATAATAAATTCGAAAATATATCTGTTTATTGCGCAGGGGACGAGTCTGTGGAGCCGGTAGGTACAGATTCTGATGCGGGAAAAATGTCACCGCACAGGATGAAAGTCACAACAATTGCAGATCAAAATCGTTTGCACACTCAAATGAGGGGTAAGACAATTGGGGTTTCCATAAAAGACCGGGGTTCTATATTGCCTGCGGGACATACTGCAAATGCAGCTTATTGGTTTCATGGAAAAGACGAAGGTAAATTTATTACCAGTTCATTTTATATGGAAGATTTACCACAATGGGTAAAAGATTTTAATAATTCCAATATTGCAGAATCTTATTTTAAGACCTGGAATACGTTATATCCTATTAAAAGTTATGTAGCCAGTGGTGTAGACGTAAACGAATTTGAAGCTGGATTTAAAGGAAAGACAGACACTTCTTTCCCTTATGATCTTGCTGCATTAAAAGAGGAGAATAACCAGTTTGATCTTATTACCGTGAGCCCTTATGGAAATGATCTCACCCTTGATTTCGCGCTGGCTGCCATAAAAGCTGAAGAATTGGGACAGGATGAGGATACAGATTTTCTTGCCCTTAGTTTTTCCAGTCCAGATAAAATTGGTCACAATTTTGGAGTAAATTCAAAAGAAATTGAAGATACTTATCTTCGCCTGGATAAAAATATTGCGACATTATTAAAATATCTGGATGAGAACGTTGGCGAGGGAGCCTACACCGTTTTTCTAACTGCAGACCATGGCGGAGGGGATGTTTCAGCTTATCTCCAGTCTTTGAGAATACCTGCAGGATATTTTGATTCTAAAGATTTTACTGAAAGTTTACGCAACTTTGTGAGTGAAGAGTATGGAAAGGATAATCTTATTGCTGAAATTTATAATGATCAGGTATTCTTTGATTACAAAGCCTTGTATAATGCCGGAATCGATGCTGATGAACTTGAAGATAAAGTTGCACATTATATTCTTCAGCAGGATCAGATAGATAAAGTCTATACCCGTTCACAACTGGAGGGAGGGAATTATACAAGCGGGATGGGAGCTGCCATCCAGCAGGGTTTTAACCAAAAGCGCAGTGGAGATGTGATTTTTATCCTGGATCCAGCCGTGGTTTCCTATTCCAAAACAGGCTCAATGCACGGTAGCGGATTTACCTACGATACGCATGCACCGCTGATTTTCTTCGGAAATGGCATTGAACAAGGCAGTACTACAGAGCGTTCTGAAATTGTGGATATAGCACCAACAGTTTCGGCGTTGCTCGGAATTTCCTTTCCTAATGCAGCCACCGGTAAACCTTTGTATATGATGTTGGATCGTAAGAAATTATCAGAATAGTTTCTTTCTGATATTCTTCCAACGGAATTTTCTTATAAAGCGGCCTTCTTCTTCTGAAACGAGGAAAGGCTGTTTTTGTTTTTCAGCTTTAAAATAACCGGACATATACTCCTGAAGAATCTTCGGGTCCTTATAATTTACGCTCATCTTTAAAGCACTTAAAAAAGCCAGTTTAAAGCCATACCTCATTCTATAGAGCGCCTCCCCCTGAATCTTTCTGGATTTGGAATTATAAGATTTTCCTGTTGGCCGCAGGTGCTTTACTTTTAATGAGGGAATAGTCAGCGTGCGGAAACCGTAATATTTAGCAAGTAGTTCATCTACCGTATCCCAGCCAATAGAAGCTTTTAAGCCACCTATTTTCTTAAAGCATTCTGCAGAATATAATTTCACCGGCCCGCGAATATGTTCTTTATCTGAAATCTTCTCATGTACCCATTCCAAATTCTCATTTTGGACGTAAACATTTCCGGCGCACATTCCCAGGTTTGGAAATTTCTGAAAGTAATTTTTAATTTCATCAAAGTAATTGGGTGGAAGCAAAAGATCAGCGTCAAATTTTCCAAGAAGATCATAATTTCCTTCGCTGTGGGAAAGGCCAAAATAGAAATTATTAATTACTTTAGAGCCCGGCATGTGTAGTGACTCCGTGTTATTTTTGTAAACCTTTATCCAACTGTATTTTTCACTAAATTCTTGTGCAATCAAAAAGGTATCATCTGTAGAATTATCATCGGCAATAATTAATTCGTCCGGCAGTAAAGTCTGGCTCACAAAAGAGGAAAGGCAGTCTGCCAGATGTTCTTCTTCATTATATGCCGGAATAATAATGCTGAGTTTCATGCAGGAATTAATGTCAATTTTTAACCAAATATGACGAAAAACTTCCAGTTCTTAATAGGCTTCTGCTTTCTTTTTATCAATTCTATTTTTTGTCAGGAGTATGAGGTTGGCTGTTATACCAAAATCGATAATTCTTCAGAAAATTTTGCGGGAGCACTAAAAGCAGGAGATCAGTTTGGATATTCCGTAGATAATATTGGAGATATCAATAATGATGGTGTTGAAGACATTATGGTAGGTGCCTTTACAGATGATGATGGAGGGCAAAACCGGGGAGCCGTTTATGTCTTATTTTTAAATGAAGACGACACGGTAAAAGATTATCAAAAGATAAGTGATACACAAGGAGGTTTTACCGGCAACCTAGATAACGAAGATGTTTTTGGCGCTTCTGTCGCTTACCTGGGAGATCTCAACGGCGACGGTAAGCCGGAAGTGGCTGTAGGAGCCGAATATGATGGGGATGGTGGCTACTGGCACGGTGCGGTGTATATTCTAAGCCTCAATAGCAACGGGACTGTCGCAGCACATACAAAAATCAGTGATTATGAAGGTGGCTTTACAGGGGTTCTTTCAGGAGAAGTTGTTTTTGGAACAGATATTGAAAATATTGGGGATTTAGATAACGATGGTATTCAGGAGATCGCCGTAGGTTCCCGTAGAGACCCAGATGGAGGTATAGAAACGGGTGCGGTGTGGATTCTTTTTTTAAACAACGACTTTACAGTTAGGGAGCATAAGAAGATAAGCGCAACCCGTGGTAACTTTTCGGCTAATTTACAATCTGGTGATTACTTTGGGGGTTCTGTTGCGTCTCTGGGAGATTTGGATGGCAATGGCGTTGTGGATATTGCTGTGGGAAGTTACAGGGACGACGATGGAGGCTCAGATTTTGGAGCATTTTATGTGCTTTTTCTAAATGCTGATGGATCTGTAATTAAGAGTGAAAAAGTTTCTGCCACTACCGGCGGTGGTAATTTTTCCCTAAATTCGAATGCCATTTTTGCAAGATCTATCGATAGCATGTCAGATATAGATGGTGACGGGCTGGTAGAAATTCTGTTGGGCTGTGCGAGGTGCAATAATCCCGAAACCGGGGCACAGTCCGGTGCTTTCTTTGTAGTGGAATTGAATAGTGATGGTACGGTGAGTGAAAGTTATCAATATGCTGAGAATATTGGTGGCTTTACGGGAGATCTTGCCACCGGGGATTCTTTCGGAATTTCTGTTGCTTTTGTCTCCAATTCAGATCCGCTAAAAGTTGTGGCGGGTGCTCAGAAAGATGGCGAAGGAGCTGTATGGATTATGAATTTCTCTGAAAATCTTTCTGATGTGGAAATTGAAGCCAGCACTCCCGATTGCGGAAGTGAAAACGGCGCACTTATTTTTTCCAATTTGGGTGCTAATCATGAATATGGCATAAACTACACGCGTAATGGTAGTTTACAATCAACAGGAAATATTTCCAGTAATTCAGTTGGCGAATTAATTATTCCAGATCTTCCCGAAGGAGAATATTCAGAGTTTTTTATCACTAAAGGTGCATGTACATTTAATTATGATGAACTTTTCGACCTGAGAAGTACCGAAACGCTTGAGGTGGATTTTGAATCTTTCGATACTTCGGGGTGTAGTATGGAGGATGGAAGTATCGTGATTTTCGGATTAGCTGAAGATTCTTCTTATGAATTCGAATACAGTTTTAACGGAAACTCACAAACTGCTGGTATTGTTAACAGCGATTCTAATGGGAAAATAATTTTGAATTCCCTTCCTGCAGGGAACTATTCAGAATTTGCAATTATCAGCAATGGATGCATCCATAGTTATGATAATGAAGTTCAGATCAATTCTCCTCAATCTCCAGAGGCGGAAATAACAACCTCTAATCCCGATTCCTGTTCTGCTACAAACGGCTCTGTTTCTATCACACAACTCGAACCAGATGTTACTTACAATCTTATGTATGACTACAATTCAGAAGTGATTGTAGTGGAGGATTTAGTTGCCGATGCTTCCGGTACTATTACTATTGAAGGTCTTGCTTCCGGTAATTATAATAATTTAGAATTGCTTTATGACGGTTGTGAAATCTTTTTAGAAGAGACCATTACTCTTGGTGCTGCAGAAGGTGCTATTGTTCTTCTCCAGATAATTGATCCTAATGACTGTGGTAATGCAAATGGCAGCGTTTCTTTTGAAGGGCTTGATCCTGACACAGCTTATTCGGTTGAAACGTTGTTCAATGGTGGCAACCTGCAGTTAAATTCACTTACTTCTAATGAAGACGGAGTGCTTGCAATAGATGGTTTAGAAACCGGAGAATACACGCAGGTGAAAATCCTTAATGGACCGTGTTCTTATACTGCCCCCGATTTCCTTCTGAATTGTGAAACGCCTGAAGAAGAAGTTTGCTATACTTATCCGTTATTTTTTACACCTAATGGCGATGGAGTGCATGACAATTGGAAAATTGAACTTTCCAATGTCACCTGCAATTCGAATTTTGAATGTTATATCTTCGACAGGTATGGTAAACTGCTGAAGGTATTAAAAGGTCCTAATGAATCCTGGGATGGCACTTTTAATAACAGGGCCATGCCTTCAGACGATTACTGGATAAGAATTGAATTTCCGGAGGATTTAGGTGAGGAGGTAAAAAAGGCAAATATCAGCCTTATCCGGTAATTTATCTCCGTTCAGCATAAACTGCGTAATAACGCGGAGTGAATTTCCGCAATAGAGGTCGTATTCCGATCTTTTTGACGGGATTCGTCCATTTCGTAGTGTTCTTTATCTCCCAGCCGGCTTTTTCCAGTAACCAATCGAACTGCCAGTCCTCAAATTCATGATAATGACGGTCCCATTTGTCGGTTTTGCTCCTGTAGGCGCTGGAAAACCACAATTTCAACGGAATAGTAGCTACAAGCTTCTCTGCCTGTATGTCTTTTAGTACATTATATGGAGCGACAAGGTGCTCAAAAATTTCAAAAGCTGTCACCACATCAAAATTGCCATTTTTGACTGCAGACGTATCTGTATCAAGATCTTCACCCGTAGTATTCTCCACAGAATAATTATGCTCCCGCATTATTTTTACAAATGGATTTTCTACGCCCAAATCCAAAATTTTAGCCGGGGCCGGAACGTTTTCCTGCAGGAAATCTATCGTTTTTTGGTACCTCTTATGCGGAAAATTGTTCTCGTACATCTTATTTAATATTCGTAAACAATAGCGTTAATGTTCATTCCCGCACCAACACTTGCAAAAATAACCACATCTCCTTTTTCCAGTTTTTGACCTTCCATTTTTCCATTTATTACCAGGTCCAGAAGGGTCGGAACAGTCGCTACGCTACTGTTTCCGAGCTCATGAATTGTCATGGGCGTAACGTTTACAGGGGCTTTTTTCCTGTATAACTTGTAAAAACGTTCTATAATGGCATCATCCATTTTCTCGTTTGCCTGATGAATAAAAATCTTTTTAAGTTCATCTATGGATTTCCCGCTGTTGTCCAGGCAGGATTTCATCGCCTGTGGGACGTGTTTTAAAGCAAATTCGTAGATTTTACGTCCGTTCATTTTGATATATCGCACATCTTCCGGAGATTCTGCTTTATTTGATTTGCCAAAGTAGATATAATTCGCTTCTTCATAAGAATGTGTCGCGCTGCTGTGGCAAAGGATCCCTCCCGCTTCTTCTGTAGCTTCCACAACAACTGCTCCGGCACCATCAGAAAAAATCATTGCATCCCGGTCGTGTTTATCGACTACACGTGATAGAGCTTCGGCGCCAATAACAAGGCATTTTTTTGCCATTCCGCAGCGAATAAAAGCCTGTGCCTGGATCATTCCCTCAATCCAGCCGGGACATCCAAAAAGGACATCATAACCTACGCAGGAAGGGTTCTTTATTTGCAATTCATACTTCACACGGGTGGCCATACTCGGCACCGTATCGCTTTGCAGGCTCTGGTGTTTTACGTCGCCGTAATTATGAGCTACTATAATATAATCTAAGGTTTCAGGGTCTGTTCTGGAAGCTTTAATGGCTTTTTGTGCGGCGATAATTGCCATTTGGGAGGTAGTAAGGTCTTCATCAAGATATCGCCTTTCTTTAATTCCTGTAATAGCTTTAAATTTCTTTATTGTCGTTTCATTATCATGCGGAAAGGTGGAGCCGTCTGTATTATAGAACTCATGTTGATGAAAGTCTGCATTCTTCGTGATCACATTTGGGATATAACTTCCCGTACCGGTAATTTTAATATTCATCATGCAATATTCTGATTATTGGCCTCTAATTTAACGAAATATTAGGAATTGTCCCTGTTTAAGCTATGTTTAATTCCGATGTCTGAAAAAGATTTCTTTATTAAAAAATAAAGAGGCTGCTTCAAAATAGCAGTTTTCGACAAACTGTTTTTGAAGCAGCCTTTTCTATGCTAAGATTTAAACGTTTGAAACTCTGAAATTTATTCCCCGCCGGAAATCTTCTTCTCAGAAATTCCTCTGCTTTTAATGTTTATGCATAATCTTCAGTAGGAGGGCAGGTGCACATCAGGTTACGATCCCCAAAAGCTTCATCTACGCGCCTAACACTTGGCCAGAATTTGTTTTCAGCGATATAATCTAACGGATATGCAGCTTTTTCTCTGCTGTAAGGGAAACTCCACTCGTCTGAGGTTAACATCTTCAAAGTATGTGGTGCATTTTTTACGACGTTATTCTCCTCTTCAGCTGAAGTTTCGCTAATTTCTTTTCTTATGGAAATAAGAGCGTCACAAAACCGGTCAAGTTCGGCTTTGCTTTCACTTTCTGTAGGCTCGATCATTACAGTTCCCGCTACCGGAAATGATACAGTAGGAGCGTGGAAGCCGTAATCTATCAAACGCTTGGCGATATCACTTACTTCTATTCCGTTGGCTTTAAAAGGTCGGCAATCTACGATCATCTCATGGGCAGCGCGTCCTCTTTCTCCGGAATATAAAGTTTTATAATGTTCGCTTAAACGCTCTTTTACATAATTGGCATTTAAAATAGCGTGCTCTGTAGCTTGCTGAAGTCCTTTACTGCCCAGCATTTTTATGTATCCGTAGGAAATAAGGCATACAAGCGCAGATCCCCATGGAGCCGAAGAAATAGCACCAATGGCATTTTCTCCACCGGTTTTAATCACAGGGTTCCCGGGTAAAAACGGAGCAAGTTGTTTTGCTACACAAATTGGTCCTACTCCCGGGCCACCGCCGCCATGCGGAATAGCAAAAGTTTTATGAAGGTTAAGATGGCAAACGTCGGCGCCAATGGCACCCGGATTTGTCAATCCAACCTGGGCATTCATATTTGCGCCGTCCATATAAACCTGTCCGCCGTTGTTGTGAATAATCTGCGTAACTTCTTTAATAGCCGACTCAAATACGCCGTGGGTGGAAGGATAAGTTACCATTAATGCGGCCAGGTTATCCTTGTGTTTTATCGCTTTTTCACGAAGATCGTCCACATCAATATTTCCATTTTCACCGGCTTTTGTCACGACCACTTTCATCCCGGCCATTACTGCGGAAGCCGGATTTGTGCCGTGAGCAGATGAAGGGATCAGACAAATATTACGATGTCCTTCCCCTATAGATTCCTGATATGCCCTTATCACCATTAATCCGGCATACTCTCCCTGCGCACCGGAATTCGGCTGAAGTGAGGTAGCCGAAAAACCTGTGATTTCGGTTAATTGATCTTCCAGGCGCTTAAGCACGATCTGGTAACCTTCTGCTTGTTCTATGGGCGCAAATGGATGGATATTTCCCCATTGCGGATTACTTAACGGGAGCATTTCTGAAGCGGCATTAAGTTTCATGGTACACGATCCAAGGGAGATCATGGAATGGGTAAGGGATAAATCCTTTCGCTCCAGCTTTTTGATGTAGCGCATCAATTCTGTTTCAGAACGATAAGAATTAAAAACCTCATGCGTTAAAAATTCGGTTTTCCTGCTTAATTCTTTTGGAATAGCTTCATTTTCTAAAATTTCTACCAGCGAATCACATTCTTTGTCGGCTACTTCAGCAAAAACAGCAACTATTGCATTAAGATCTTCAAGTGTAGTGGTTTCATTTATAGAAATAGAGACAGTTTCTGAATCTGGATAGTAGAAATTGATTTCGTTTTCTTCAGCTACAGCTTTAACCGCTGCAGCATCTGCTTTAAGTCTTATCGTATCGAAATATGAAGTATTTATTTGCTCAAATCCTAGCTTTACAAGTTGAGCGGAAAGATTTGTTGCAGAGTAATGTACGGTGTCGGCAATGTACTTAAGACCTTGAGGGCCATGATAAACTGCATACATTCCTGCCATTACTGCAAGTAAAACCTGTGCAGTACAAATATTAGAAGTCGCTTTGTCCCTTTTGATATGTTGTTCCCGGGTTTGCAGCGCCATTCGTAAAGCGTGGTTGCCATCTAAATCTTTGGTCACGCCAATAATCCTTCCCGGTAAATTTCTTTTATATTCTTCTTTTGTCGCAAAATAAGCGGCATGTGGCCCGCCGTAACCAAGAGGAATCCCAAAACGCTGAGTAGTTCCAACCACAACATCTACTCCCAGTTCTCCAGGAGCCTGTAATTTTACGAGGCTTAGAATATCTGCTGCCACGGCGATTTTAATTTCGGCTTCTTTACAACGGGAAACAAATTCTGTATAATTATGAACCTGTCCATATTTCCCGGGATATTGAAGGAGCACTCCAAAGTATTCCGAAGAAAATTCAAATTCTTCGTGGTTTCCAATATCCAGATCAATACCAAGAAAATCTGCCCTGGTGCTTAAAAGAGAAATAGTTTGAGGTAAGGCTTCTTCAGAAACGAAGAATTTATTTACGTCATCTTTTTTCTGCTTTCGGTCACGCAGTGCATGCAACAAAGCCATCGCTTCTGCCGCTGCGGTAGATTCGTCCAGAAGAGAGGCATTCGCAATCTCCATTCCGGTTAGATCACTTACCATTGTCTGGAAATTAAGCAGCGCTTCCAACCTTCCCTGGGCAATTTCTGCCTGGTAAGGGGTGTAAGCAGTGTACCAGCCCGGATTTTCCAAAACATTACGCTGAATAACAGCCGGTAAAATCGACTGGTGGTACCCTAAACCAATGTAAGTTTTAAAAATTTTATTCTTGGCAGCCAGTTTTCCAATATGCTCGGCATATTGGTTTTCACTTAGCGCAGCCGGTAAATTTAATGGAGATTTCAAACGGATATCGTCTGGAATAGTTTCATAAATTAACTGTTCCAGAGAATCAACTCCAATAGTGTCCAACATTTCTTTTAGTTCGCTTTCCCTGGGGCCAATGTGGCGCAGTGCAAAAGAATCTGTTCTCATAAAATCGTCGTGGTTTTGAGCCGCGAAAATACGGATTTTAAATCTAAAAATTTGCAATTTGGCCTTTTACAGATGTTAAGATTTGGGTTATGCTGACGGTGCTTTTTTTATGCTTAATTTTGAGTAATGAGTTTCCTGAAGAATTCTATAGATTTATATATAAGCAGCAGTATCCATGTGTCTTTGGCGGTAGTCTCGCTTAGTGTAATTACTTTCTTGGAATTTGGGATGGCACCAGATTACGACCTGCTCTTTTTTATTTTCTTCGGAACGATTACCGGTTACAATTTTGTGAAGTACGCGGGGATTGCTAAACTGAAGCATTTAAGTCTAACCAGGAACCTCAGAATTATCCAGGTGTTTTCACTGTTTTGCTTTTTAGCCGAAATTTATTTTTTTCTTATTCAGAGTATTGAAGTAATTGTTTTGGCCATAGTCCTGGGACTTTTTACGCTTTTTTATGCAGTGCCTTTTCTTGGACGTAAAAGGAATTTGAGAAGCCTTAGCGGAATCAAGATTTTTGTGATTGCACTTTCCTGGGCGGGGGCGACTGTTTTACTTCCAGCGATGACTTCGATGGATTTTCTACTCTGGGATGTTGTTGTAGAATTTCTTCAGCGTCTCCTGCTTGTGGTGGTTTTGATGTTGCCTTTCGAAATCAGGGATCTAAAATACGATCTTGCGGCACTTTCTACACTTCCGCAGCAAATAGGAGTAAAACGAACAAAAATTTTGGGATATGCACTCCTGTCGATCATTCTTGTTCTGGAGTTTTTTCAGGAAAACTTTATGTGGATTAATTTCCTGACGCTGGGGCTTACTTTATTTATTTTGGGAGGATTTCTGCTAAAATCGAAAATAGACCAGCATCCTTATTTCGCCTCATTATGGGTGGAGAGTGTTCCTGTAATTTGGTTGGTAGTTTTACTGCTTCTCAGGAATTTTGTTTAGAAAGTTCTTCCCGTATCCTTTCTTTCCACACCTTTTTATCTACTTTGCTACAGGTTTTTATATCAGATTTTTTGATAAGTTTTGTGAGATGGGAATTGCGGTGGGTATATTCTTTACAACGTGGGCAAATCGCAATGTGCATTAGCAATTTTAACTTGTTAAATCTGCTAAGCTCCTTGTATTGAGCTTTGTCACAGCAGTTTTCTGCTTTAGAGCAGTTAATAAGGAAGAATTTTTTAAACATAATCTAAAACCAGTTTTTTTCAAGACATGCGGCAAGGGATACCCTGGCCCTGTGTATAATTACCCATAGGTTAGACGGGGTGATATTAAACTCATTACAAATTACTTCGGTATCTGCTCCATCTATTGTTTTCATTTTAAAAATGGCAGCCTGCTTTTCGTTAATTTGATCCAGGCAGTCCAGGATGGCCATTCCCAATTCGGTATTTTCCATTTCATCTTCTGCATTACGGTCAGAGTGGTCTGCAACCTGCTCTTCCAGCCATTCACCATCGCTGTAATCGTCAGAATAATTAATGTGTACTTCAGCTTTTCCTTTCCGCGAATTTATCTTTCGGTAATGATCAATTATTTTTCGTTTTAATATTGAAATCAGCCAGGTACGCTCACTTGCTTCCCCTTTAAAATTTTTCATTGATTTTAATCCGGCCAAAAATGTTTCGGAAATAAGATCATTAGCTAGCTCCCGGTCGTTAACCCGAACGATTGTATAATTAAATAGATAATCTGAATATTTATCCACCCACTTGTTAGGGTCGAGGCTGTGAGCTGGCATAAGAAAGTTTCTTACTCAAAAATATAAAAACAAAAGCTCAATTTAGTTATAAAAACGATAAGATTTAAGCTGGAAAGAGCAGCCAATTTACTTACTAACTGTTAATTGGCTGCGTAATTCTAATTATTTCTTCGGAAGTAATCCTGCTCTTTTTAAAAGTGCTTCAGGTTGAGGTTCTTTTCCGCGGAACCTTTTGTAAAGCGTCATTGGATGATCGGTACCACCCTGGGATAAAATATTTTCCCTGAATTTATTGGCGACTTCCCTGCTGAAGATTCCCTGCTCCTGGAAATATTCAAATGTGTCCGCATCCAACACTTCTGCCCATTTATAGGAATAATATCCGGCAGAATAGCCGCCCTGGAAGATGTGGGAAAATGAGGTGCTCATACAATTTTCGGCAACATCGGGATATAATTTTGTTGGCTCAAAAGCTTTATCTTCATGTGCTTTTACATCGCTAATATCTGTTGGATCTATCCCGTGCCAGCTAAGATCGAGCATCCCAAAGCTTAGTTGTCTTACAGTAGCCATGCCTTCGTGAAAATTAGCCGATTCTTTTATCTTTTCAACCAGTTCCATTGGGATTGCCTCTCCAGTTTTATAGTGTTTTGCAAAAAGCTGAAGCGCTTCCTTTTCATAACACCAATTTTCAAGCACCTGGCTCGGTAATTCCACAAAATCCCAATAGACATTCGCTCCCGAAATGCTGGGGTAAGTGGTGTTGGCCAACATCCCATGTAGGGCATGCCCAAATTCGTGGAACAACGTAGTGACCTCGTTAAAAGTCAGTAGAGATGGCTCCGTTTTTGAAGGTTTAGTGAAGTTGCACACAATAGAAATATGCGGACGCTCATTTTTGCCATTTTTGATGTATTGCGGCTTATAGCCGGTCATCCAGGCACCGCCGCGTTTCCCTTCCCTGGGGTGAAAATCTGCGTACAGTAAAGCGACGTCTTTATTTTGCTCATCAGTGACCTGATATGTCTTTACATCGGGATGATATTTGTCAATATCAGCTACTTCTTTAAAATTTAGTCCGTAAAGTTTATTGGAAACAAGAAAAACACCTTTTATAACATTTTCAAGCTCAAAATAAGGCTTTAGTTTTTCATCATTAAGATTAAAAAGTTCCTGTTTTAGCTTTTCTCCGTAAAAAGCAGCATCCCATTTCTGTAATTGATCAATTCCGTCAAGTTTTTTGGCGAAATTTTCAAGTTCTGAAAATTCCCGTTCGGCAGCAGGCTTGGCTTTTTCCAAAATCTCTTCTAAAAAGCTGTTTACCTTGTCTGGAGTTTCTGCCATGCGTTGTTCCAGGACAAAATGGGCATGAGTTTCAAAACCCAGCAGGTTTGCACGCCGATGCCTTAATTTGGCAATTTTCAGTACATATTCCTGGTTGTCCAGTTCATCATTATGAAAACCCTTTGAACCAAAAGCCAAAGCCATTTTTTTCCGCTGTTCCCTGTTTTCAGCATATTTCATAAACGGAATATAACTGGGATACTGCAGGGTAAAGATCCAGCCTTCTTTATCTTTGGATTCGGCTACAGATTTTGCTTCTTCTTTAAAACTGTCCGGGAGTCCTTTTAAATCTTCTTCGTTGGTAAGATGAAGTTCGAATTTATTGGTTTCCTCGAGCACATTTTCTCCAAAATTAAGGCTCAGCGAAGAAAGCTGCTTATCAATTTCCCTAAGTTCTTTTTGCTTCTCTTCAGAAAGGTTAGCGCCATTTCTGGAAAAGGCTTTGTACTTTTTATCCAGTAGCGTTTTTTGTTCTATGCTAAGTTCCAGTTGATCCTGAATCTCATAAACCTCTTTTACTTTTTCAAAAAGAGCTTTATTTAGAATGGTGTCATTTTTGAATTCGGTCAACAGCGGAGAAACTTCCTGTGCGATTGTCTGAATTTCCTTATTGGTTTCTGCAGAATTTAAATTGAAGAAAATACTGGTTACCCGATCCAGTTGTTTACCTGAAAATTCCAGGGCAGCTATAGTATTTTCAAAATTTGGTTCTTCTTTAGAATTTGCAATTGCATCAATCTCTGAACGGGCTGCATCTATTGCAGCCAGTATAGCAGGCTTAAAATGCTCATTCTTAATTTCAGAAAAAGGTGCGTAAGTAAATTCTTTAAGCAATGGATTATTTGTAGTCATAGGAGATTTCTTGACGTTTTTAGTTTATTATATGGCCGAAACCATTATTTATGTTTTTTTTAACTATCTTTACGCCTTCTTTAGAAAACATTTAAGATGTAGTTTACTTTGAAGTTGTGGATTAATATATTTAGAATGGTTAATAAATAGATTTTACACGTTTACAAAAAAGAAGTAACTACTACGCAAGCCGCACGAAAGTGTGGCTTGTCTTATTTTTGCACCTTTTTAGCGCCTTCAATTACCTTCTGCTTTAAACCTTCTTTGTAGACCAAAATTTTATCCAGGGTACATTTATCTGATGCGCCAATAATTTGCGCAGCCAGTATTCCCGCATTCTTCGCCCCGTTTAAAGCCACAGTAGCTACAGGAACTCCGCCCGGCATTTGCAGGATAGAGAGCACAGAATCCCATCCATCTATGGAATTGCTGGATTTAACTGGGACGCCTATAACAGGAAGCGGGGAAAGGGAAGCGATCATTCCCGGTAAATGCGCAGCACCACCGGCACCGGCCACAATAACCTGTATCCCGCGTTCGTGGGCGTTTTTTCCGTAATCGAATAATTTTTCGGGAGTGCGATGGGCTGAGACAATGTCTACTTCAACTTCAATATCAAAACCTTTCAGTATATCTATTGCATCCTGCATTACCGGTAAATCGCTGGTACTTCCCATGATTACTGCTACTTTTCCCATAGTTTGTTTTCTGGTACCCACATTTATAGATGTGAGATAATTGTTATTTTTTAGCTATTACTTTAATCGAATTTTTTACTTCTTCAGCAATTTTTCTCGCTTCAGAAATCTGTTCGTTTACAATCGTCACGTGTCCCATTTTTCGAAAAGGGCGGGTGATTTTTTTTCCGTAGATGTGTGGTGTTACTCCATCCATCTGCATAATTTTCTCAATATTCTTATACACAACTTCGCCGGTATGATTTTCGTCCCCAACCAGGTTTACCATAATTCCGCCGACTTTACTATCCGTATTTCCCAACGGAAGATCGAGAATCGCCCTTATATGCTGCTCAAATTGATTGGTGTAACTTGCTTCTATACTATAATGTCCGCTATTGTGAGGTCTTGGAGCAACTTCGTTTACCAGGATTTCATCATCTCTTGTTTGGAACATTTCCACAGCCAAAAGTCCCACATGTTTAAATGCTTCGGATACTTTTTCAGCCGTTTTTCTTGCCTTCTCGGCTACTTCAGGATCAATCCGCGCAGGACATATTACGTATTCTACCTGATTGGCAACTGGATGAAATTCCATTTCCACCACCGGATAAGTTTTTACTTCCCCTGATGGATTTCTCGCCACGATCACGGCAAGTTCGTTTTTAAACGGAATCATTTCTTCTGCAATACATTCTGCGTCAGGAATTGTATTCAAATCATTTTCAGATTTAATGACCGCAACTCCTTTGCCGTCGTATCCGCCGGTTGTGCTTTTCCAGACAAAAGGAAATTTTCGCTTTCCTTGCTCAATGTCCTTAAGCAATTCTTCTTTGTTCTTGTAAAGTTGAAAGGCTGCTGTGGAAATTTTATTTTTTAAATAAAACTTCTTCTGAATTCCTTTATTTTGAATTTTCTCCAGAGTAGCGGCAGAAGGGTAGGTTTTTATGCCTTCTTCTTCTAATTTCCGAAGTGCTTCAACATTCACGCCTTCAATTTCAAAAGTAACCACATCTGCTTTTCTGCCAAAATTGAGTACGGTCTCATAATCCATCAAATCTCCCTGCTCAAAATAATTACAAGCAATCCTGCACGGAGCCTCTGCATTTGGATCTAAAACGTTGGTCTGAATATCAAATTTTCGGGTTTCATAAAGCATCATTTTTCCCAGCTGACCGCCGCCGAGGATTCCTAATTTAAAGTCTGAAGAAAAATAGTTGAGCATATAGGTTTCAGTTTATACAAAAATAATTTTTTAAGGTGGAATGCGCTACTTATTCTTATAGAAATCTGATAGTTTGGATGATTGAGAATCCTTATCTTTGCCTCTTTAAAATTTGATGCTTTGATTCAACTTCATGATTTACAATTTGAACCTTACATTTCCGAAGAAGAAATAGAAGGTGCTGTAGCAAAGATTGCAAACCGGCTTAATGAGGATTATAAAAACCAAAATCCGATATTTATAGGTGTTTTAAACGGTTCTTTTATGTTTGCTTCAGAAGTAATAAAACGTTTTGAAGGAGATTGTGAGGTGAGTTTTGTAAAAATGGGCTCCTACGAAGGTACTTCTACCACGGGGACAGTGAAAACTTTGGTGGGACTAAACCAAAAAGTGGAAGTAAGAAAAGTGGTAATCCTTGAAGATATTGTGGATACAGGAAATACGCTGGAGGAAATCAATAAGATCCTGGAAGCAGAAGATGTAGCCGATTATAAAGTAGCTACGCTTTTTTTTAAACCTGAAGCTTACAAGAAATCATTGCATATCGAATATATAGGAATTGAAATACCTGATAAATTTATTGTTGGGTACGGCCTGGATTACGACGGTTTGGGCAGGAATCTTAGGCAAGTATATAAACGCAAAGAATAAAAAATGACAAATCTGGTACTTTTTGGCCCTCCCGGCGCCGGCAAAGGAACACAAGCTTCAATTTTAAAGGAGAAATATCAACTGGTACACATCTCAACCGGAGATGTTTTTCGGTACAACATCAAAAACGAAACTGAACTAGGGCTAAGCGCAAAATCCTATATGGATAAAGGGCAACTCGTTCCGGATCAGGTGACCATTGATATGCTGAAAGCAGAAGTTGAAGCGAATGAGGATGTTAAAGGTTTTATTTTTGATGGTTTTCCTAGAACCCGCGCGCAGGCAGAAGCATTGGGCGAATTTCTTGCTTCCAAAGGAGAAGAGGTAGATGCGATGATCGCTCTGGAAGTGGAAGACGAGGTTTTGGTACAGCGTTTACTGGAGCGCGGTAAAACTTCGGGAAGACCAGATGATGCAGATGAATCTGTAATCAGAAAAAGAATTAAAGTTTACTACGAAGAGACGGCAATTCTTAAAGAATACTACAAAAAAGACGATAAATATTACGGTGTAGATGGTGTGGGCTCTGTACAGGAAATCACCCAACGCTTAAGTGAGGTTATAGACAAGCTTATCTAATAACTGAAGGAAAAAGAGGCTGCCTTAAAATGCCAATTTTCGACATGCTATATTAAGAGCAAAGAGAATAAATTACTTGAAAGCCTCAAACAGGAACGAATATGACTGAAGGGAATTTTGTTGATTATGTAAAGATTCACATTTCTTCCGGAAATGGAGGAAGTGGCTCTGCACATTTACACAGGGAAAAATATATAACAAAAGGCGGTCCCGATGGTGGAGATGGTGGCCGCGGAGGTCATGTAGTTATTCGTGGTGATAAAAACCTGTGGACACTTTTCCATCTGAAATTTAAACGGCACGTAAGAGCCGAGCACGGTGGCAACGGATCAAAATCCAGAAGCTCAGGTTCTGATGGGTCAGATGAATATATCGATGTTCCTTTGGGAACAGTAATCCGCGATACCGAAACAGAAGAAATAATTCATGAGATTACTGAAGACGGAAAGGAATATGTTGTAGCAGAAGGCGGAAAGGGAGGCCTTGGAAACTGGCATTTTAAAAGTTCCACCAATCAGACTCCGCGTTATGCGCAGCCGGGAATTGAAGGACAGGAAGTAGATGTTACACTGGAATTAAAAGTTCTTGCAGATGTTGGACTTGTTGGATTTCCAAATGCTGGAAAATCTACGCTGCTTTCGGTTATTACCGCCGCTAAGCCTAAAATTGCAGATTACGAATTTACTACTCTCAAGCCTAACCTTGGAATTGTACAGTACCGGGATTTTAAAACCTTTGTAGTTGCCGATATTCCGGGAATTATTGAAGGAGCTGCGGAAGGAAAAGGTCTTGGTTACCGGTTTTTACGGCATATCGAAAGGAATTCAACGTTACTGTTTTTAATTCCGGCCGATGCTCCAAATATAGCCAAGCAGTACGAAATACTTGTGGACGAGTTAAGAAGGTATAATCCTGAGATGCTAGACAAGGATCGGCTAATTGCAATTTCCAAAAGCGATATGCTGGATACTGAACTTAAAGCAGAATTAAAGACTGAGCTAGATCAAAATTTGAATGCAGATTATGTTTTTATTTCTTCAGTGGCACAACAAGGACTTACTGAATTAAAAGACCGACTGTGGGAAATGCTCAATAAAAAGCCTGAATAAAACCATTTTCTTATCTGTTTATTTTCGGGATAGTTTTTGATTAACTTTAATTAATTTCTGCCCGGCGGGAATTTTTAATTGAAGTTTCTCTTAAAAATACATGATATGAAAATAATAAAAATTCTGTTTATCTGCGTTCTTTTTGCTGGTTGTAACGCTCCAAAGATTGCCTACGATTACGATGAAACTGCAAGTTTCAGTAATTATTCTACTTACGCACTTTTCCCCGACTTCCGTTCCGGACTCAGTCAGTTAGATGAAGCAAGGTTGATAAGAGCTTTGGATAATGCGATGCAGCAAAAAGGTTTTTCCATAGCAGAGGATCCGGATATTTTTGTCAATATCTATACTGAAGAATTCCAACAACAGAATGGTAACAGTATTGGTCTAGGAGTTGGAGGCGGTGGAGGTAATATGGGAGTTGGCGTTTCTGGAGGAATACCTATTGGAGGGCCAGAGAACTTCCTTCAAATGACTATAGATTTTATAGACAAAGAAAAAGATAACCTTGTATGGCAGGCTGTTATAGATGTAAAATTTAATCCTAATGCCAAACCGGAGGAAAGGCAGGCTCTGTTTGATAAAGTGCTGAAAAAAGCTTTGGAAGGTTATCCGCCAAAAAAATAATCCCGAGAATACCGGGATTAAAATTTTAAGAGACTGCCTGAAAATAGAAATTATCATCTTTACAGGAAAAAATCCTAAAAGAAGTAGTAGCACAATTTTCAGGCAGCTTTCTTGTTAGTCTGTAGCATCTTCTACAGCGTCGCCTACATCATCGGCAGCATCTTCAATATCGTCAGCAGCTCTTTCTACGCCAGATTTCTCCTCTCTGCAGGAAGTAAAGACACTGGTAGAACATACAAGTACAAGTATTAGCAATAATTTCTTCATATTTATAAATAGTTTAAGGATTAATTATCGTCTGTTGGATCACTATCCAGTTCATTTTCAACCTGGTTAGTACCCTCTTATTATAGTATTTCTGGCTTCCCAGGCAACTTCTTATTCTGTTTCTTCAGCGGTATCTTCAATTTCCTGCCCTACGCGATCCAGCTCATTTACATCTTCATTTCTTTCCTCCATTTCTTCATGTGTTTCGCCATCCATCTCCTGTTCCATTTCTTCTTCCATCTCTTCGGCTTCCATTTCTATTTCATTTTCTTCCTCATTAACCTCCCGGCAGGAAGTGAAAACGGTACTAAGGGTAAAAAACATGGCAAGCATTAAAATCGATCTCTTCATAATAAAATTTTTTGTAAAATTATATTTGTCAAAACTAGTTATGAAAAGCGTTCGAAGTTAAAATTTGTTCCTAATTTATTACATATTAAATGTTAAAGTCCTTAATATTTTAAAAAGGAAGCAGGTTTTAATGATTTTTATTGAAGAGATAGTTGCGGATGGCGGCTGTGGCACCGGTATTACTGTTAACGAAATGTCCCGAAATCATTCCGGTTTTTCTTCGGAAAGCATTATCGCTAGTTAATTTTTGTAATACAGAAGATGCTTCCGCTGCAGTTGCCACAGAAAAAAGTCCGGCTAATTGTTGAAGTTTTATTGCTTCCGGAAATTTTGAAAAGTTTGAGCCAATCACGATTGGTACTCCAAAAGTGGCGGGTTCCAGGATGTTATGAAGTCCGGAATTTCCTGCGGCACCGCCTACATAAGCGACATCGGCATAGCTGTAAATTTTGCCCAGCAGACCAATAGTGTCAATTATCAGAACATCAAAACCGGATAAATCCTGATGATTTTCAGTATATCTTGCAGAAGGTTTTATTAGCTTTTTCTGAAATGCCAGGATCTTTTCTTCCTTTATTTCGTGCGGGGCAATTATAAACTTTATTTCTTCTGAAGCAGAATTGATGTAGTCCAACAACAATTCTTCATCTTCGGGCCAGGTGCTACCGGCGACCAGGCAAAGTTTTTCCTGAAGGAATTCCTCTACAAAAGATAATGTGTTATCGTACTCTATCTGCCGGGAAACACGATCAAACCTGGTGTCTCCACTAATACTTACGTTGTCGAAATTGTGCTTTTTAAGCAGTGCTTCCGAAGCTTCATTTTGCACAAAAAAGTGCTCGAAAGTTTCTAAAGATTTCCGCATCCAGCCGCCATAATTTTTAAAATAAACCTGATTTTCCCTGAAAACTCCTGAAATAAGGAAGGTACGGATCTTTCGTTTGCGGAGTTCCTTCAAATAATTCGGCCAGATTTCATATTTCACAAAGAAAACAAGCTCTGGAGAGACAATATTTAGAAAATTCTTTACTTTTTCAGATGAATCCATCGGTAAATACGTGATAACATCAGCTAAAGGATGGTTTTTCTTGTTTTCGTAACCTGACGGAGAGAAAAAAGTTACTAAAATCTTGCTGTACGGTGCTTCGGCCTTTATCATTTCAATAACCGGAACTGCCTGTTCAAATTCTCCCAAAGAAGCAGCATGAAACCATACCACACGGTCATTTTGCCCAATTTCGGCCTTCAGTTTGTTAAACACTTTTTTGCGACCTTCAACAAATAATTTAAGGCGGGGCTTAAAAATGGCAATTTTCGGCAGAGAGAATTCAGCTAAACCAATAAGAATATTATAGAGGGTATTCAAAACATGTTTCTTTAATACTGCTAAAATAGGCCTTTCCTAAAAATTGCATTGGCTGTAGGGCCGATATTTCGTATTTTCGTAAGACAACAAAAAGATGATGAAAAAGATACAAATGGTAGACCTTAATGGTCAATATGAAGCTATAAAGGATAATGTGAACGATTCTTTCAAGGAGATTTTGGAATCTTCGGCGTTTATAAATGGCCCTGAAGTTCAAAAATTTCAGAAGGAAATGGAAGAATACCTGGATGTAAAACACGTGATTCCCTGCGCGAACGGGACAGATGCTTTGCAAATTGCCATGATGGGACTTGATCTTAAGCCCGGTGATGAGGTGATAACTGCAGATTTCACATTTGCCGCGACCGTAGAGGTAATCGCGCTGCTTCAGTTAACTCCGGTGCTGGTAGATGTAGAGCCCGATACTTTTAATATCGATCCTGAAGCTGTTAGGAAAGCTATTACTCCCAAAACAAAAGCTATTGTACCTGTGCACCTTTTTGGCCAAACGGCAAATATGGATGCCATTATGGAGATTGCCAGGGAACATAATCTTTATGTAATTGAAGATAATGCGCAGGCGATTGGAGGAAATTATCACTCTAAAGATGGTAAAAAGGCTAAAGCCGGAACAATTGGAGATGTTGCTGCAACTTCTTTTTTTCCTTCTAAAAATTTAGGTGCTTATGGGGATGGCGGTGCTATTTTTACCAATAATGATGATCTGGCGCATACGATAAGGGGGATTGTAAACCACGGAATGTATGAGCGATATCATCACGATGTTGTGGGTGTAAATTCCAGGCTTGATAGTCTGCAGGCTGCGGTTTTAAGAGCGAAACTGCCTAAACTTGATCAATATAATAAAGCGCGGCAGGAAGCTGCAGCAAAATATGATAAAGCTTTAAAAGGACAGGAGCATATTGAAATTCCGGTTAGGGATGGTGAGACTGATACCCATGTTTTTCATCAATACACTTTAAAAATCACCAACGGAAAAAGGGATGCGTTAGTAAAACATCTGCAGGAAAAGGAAATTCCGTGCGGAGTATATTATCCAATACCGCTACATAAACAGAAAGCCTATGCTGATGAACGGTATAATGAGGCTGATTTTCCGGTTACCAATCAACTGGTAAAAGAAGTGATTTCGTTACCGATGCATACTGAACTGGAGGATGATCAGATAAAATATATCACTAGTACAATTATCGAGTTCCTAAAAAAGGGATGAATGGAAAAAGGCACGAACGGTTTTGGTTCGTGCCTTTAGTTTTTTCAATCAAAAAGACCATACTTCAAAATGGCCATTATCGGCATTCTTCACAATTGGGAGCTTAATTCTAAAGCTTCTCTTTCTTTTTCCTTAGATGAAAAAGAAACAAAAAATCAAGGCTTACGAAACTTTATCTAAATTTTTCATTCGACACCTAAATTTTATGAACTCGCTGTCGTGTCTTTCTTAAGTACAAATTTCTGAACAGCTCAAACAGCATAAAATTTTACGGTGCCTTCATTTCAAATTTTACGATAAATTTTCGATAGGCCGGATCAAAACTGATAATTTCGATCTTAAACTGAAGACTTTTCACTCTCCACTTTCCTCTTATTCATTTTCTTAAATTCAGATTATATTGAAGCCCGTTCCGAATGTATGGACATGGTTGACATGACAATTTTAAATCTCTCCCGATTTAACTTCTGCGCTGCGGTCGATTTTCTTTACAAGTCCCTGTAGTACTTTTCCAGGGCCAACTTCAGTAAAAGTCTTTGCTCCGTCTTTGATCATATTCTGTACCGACTGTGTCCATTTTACAGGTGCAGTTAATTGAAATACGAGGTTCTTTTTAATTTCCGCAGGATCTGTAACTGCAAAAGTGCTTACGTTTTGATAAATCGGGCAGGTTGGTTTATTAAATGTAGATTTCTCAATTGCATCAGCAAGCTCCTTTCTCGCTGGTTCCATTAAGGGAGAGTGAAATGCTCCGCCTACAGGCAAAACCATTGCCCTGCGTGCACCTTTATCTTTTAACTCTTCACAAGCTTTTTCCACAGCTTCCACTTCTCCGGAAATCACAAGTTGACCCGGGCAGTTATAATTGGCAGCGACCACTACTCCTTCTACATCTGCACAAATCGCTTCCACAATTTCGTCTTCCAGACCCAATACTGCAGCCATTGTAGATGGCTGCAATTCGCAAGCTTTTTGCATGGCCATTGCACGCTTTTGCACCAGTTTTAAACCTTCTTCAAAGCTTAAAACGCCGTTAGCCACTAATGCAGAAAATTCCCCAAGGGAATGTCCTGCAACCATATCTGGTTTAAAGCTTTCCCCTAAAGCTTTACTTAGTATAACGGAATGTAGAAAAACAGCGGGCTGGGTAACCTTTGTTTGCTTTAGTTCTTCCGGAGTTCCTTCAAACATTATATCGGTTATAGAAAATCCCAGAATTTTGTTTGCCCTGTTAAACAATCGCTGCGCCTCCGGGGATTTTTCATAAAGGTCTAATCCCATTCCCGAAAATTGTGCTCCCTGACCAGGAAAAATATATGCGTTCATGCTTTTTGTTTTAAGGCGCTAAAATATGCATAATAAAAAAGACCTCATAATAATTGAATTATTACGAGGTCTTGAAATTAATTAATTCACCAAAAAAGTCTTTATATATTCAATTTTCCTTTTTCACCTATATCTTCCTGATCCCCACCAAGGGCTGCAAGTCCCATTTTAAAAAGGGTGATGTATTTATTTTGTTTCGTGTCCCAGTAATAAGCTTCCTTTGGTACAATTTTAATTGCCGAAAGGCTTGGATCATCTGGCCCCGAGAACCATGCATCATCTATTTTAGAATAGAAATCCTTAAGGATATTGTCATCAGTAACTATAGAGGCTGTTCCAAAAATGCTTATAAACTCCATATCGCTGTTGTCGCTGTAGAGCATTTGTACATCGGAGTCCTTTGTAATATCGGCATTATGATCACTGTTCATACTACTTAAAAACCAAAGATTTCCTTCATCATCAACTTTTTTGGTAGACATGGGAATGGCGCTTACCGGTTTTTTGGTCAATCCGGTGGCCAGAAATCCGGCTTTAATATCATTTACCAGGTTAATAAGTTTCTCTTTTGCTTCTTTATGATTTAAATTCTTCGTGCTCATATTCAATTTTTTATTGTGAGAATTGAAGATAAGAAGCAGGTCGCAAGTTCCTAGCTAAGAAACTGCTAAAAGATAATTTTCTACTGTTAAGAAGTGTGAAATCAAGAATAGCGGCGGATGATCTTTTCCACCGAATTTTTGTAGCTGGATCCAAAGATGTTAAGGTGAACGAGGAGGTAATACAGTTGCCACAATGGGACTCTCTCTTCAAAACCGGGTTCAAGTGGAAAATGAGAATTATAGCTTTTGAAAAGCTGAGTATCGAAACCTCCAAAAAGTTTCATCATAGCAAGATCCATCTCGCGGGGCGCGTAAGCTACAGCAGGATCTATAAGACAGGGAAGCCCCTTGGAATTAACAATAAAGTTTCCACCCCAGAGATCTCCGTGGACTAGGGTAGGAGGTTCATTTGGAATTAATTCTGAAGCGTTTTTCAGGAAATTTTTGATGTTCCCCAGATTGTAACCCGCATTCTTTGCCATTTCCAGCTGAGGTTCCAACCGTTGGGAAATATAAAATTCTGATGCAGAATCACAGCTTTTGTTGTACTGCGGAAGGCTGCCAATATAATTGTCTGTTTCAAAACCGAAATCTTTGGAGGTTGTTCTATGCAGAGCAGCCATTTGTTCTCCAAAAACTTCCCAAAAGTCTGAAACTTTATTGGATGTATCTATATACTGCAAAATAAGATATGACTGATCCTGCACTTCTCCTGTAAAAAGTCCTTTAGGAACATCAATAACTTCAGCTTTTCGAAGTTCGTCAAGCCCTGCTCTTTCTGCCTCGAACATACCAGGATATTTATTGCTGTCGTTTATTTTAATGACCAGCTTTTCTGAAGTAGTGGTTTCTATGAGAAAAACATCATTAATGTCCCCACCCGTAAGGGACTGGAAGTTATTTGTTGAAAAGCCATTTTCTTCCGCCGCCTGTTTTATGACTTCAGAAAATCTACTTCCGGCGTTCATAAGTGATGTAGGTAAAGGAATAGTCGTGTTTATCGTCCTTTGGATGAAATTCTTCAGATGATATTTGCCATTTTTCAGGGTCAATCTCGGGGAAAAATGTATCTGCTTCAAAAGTGCCGTGGACCCTTGTAAGCTCAATTTTGTCTGCTTTTTCTATGGCAAGTTTATAAATTTCGCCACCGCCAATAACAAAAACCTTGTCGTCATTTCCGGTAGATTTCAGAGCATCTTCAAGAGAATGTACCACGATAGTATCTTCTGGCTGATAATCTTTTTTTCGGGTAATGATTACGTGTGTGCGATTGGGCAGGAGTTTTGGGAAAGATTCAAAAGTTTTGCGGCCCATGATAATGTGATGTCCGGAGGTGATCTTTTTAAAACGCTTAAAATCATCGGGCAAATGCCATACAAGGTCATTTTCTTTTCCTAATGCATTGTTTTCGGCCGCCGCCGCTACCATTGTAATCATGAGTTTTAGGAATTAAGAGGTTTATGAGGTGTTTCAGGATCAATTTTTTTGTTAGTGGTTTCCTTAGTTTCTGGTGCAGGATAATCTTTTTCTACTTGTCCCTGCATTTTGGCTATTTTTTCCTTTTGCTTTTTAACCAGCAGTTCCATTTGTCTGTCCTGCCATTCCTTGCCCATAAAAGTGTGAATTACAAAAACATTAAAGAAATGTACAAGAAAAATCAATGTCCATAGCAGCACCGCCCATACAAACCAGTAATAGCCAAGAGGCTGGAAATCTTCCTGATATCCAATTACTGTATTTAAAACGATCAAAAACACCGCTCCTATAAGAAATACCACAAAATGCTGAAACAGCCTTTTCTTCTGAAGGGTTCTTTTGCGTGCATATTCATAGAGTTCCCTGTTTTCTGCATCCAGTTTGGAGTTGTTTTTCTTTTTAGAGAGCATAATTAAAAGTACTTTAGTGTATATCAAATTTACATTTTTTAAAAAAGAATAGCCCGTCACCTATGGATAAATTAAGAAAAGGCTTCCCGGTTTTGAAGAACTACACTTATTTAAATACAGCAGCTTCAGGTCTTTTACCTGAAAAAGTTTTCGAATTCCGTCAGGATCACGACCTGGATTTTCTTGTCTCTGCCAGTGTTTTAAAGGAAAAGCAGGGCGAGGTACTTACCGAAGTCCGGGAAACTGTAGGGAAATTTTTCAATTGTGCGCCGGAAAGGGTAGCACTGGTACCTAATTTCTCCTACGGATTCAATACTCTTTTGGAGGGACTGGAGAAACCGAAGAAGGCATTGCTTATCAAAAATGACTATCCTTCTATTAACTGGCCTGTAGAATCGAGGAACTTTAAATGCTTTTATGCAGAGATCGACGCTCATCTGGAGGATAATATTCGCGTGGCACTGAGAAAGCATCAACCTGATTTTTTTGCCTTCAGTATTGTGCAATATATAAACGGTGTTAAGTTGAGTATTGAGTTCCTGAAAGAAATTAAAAAGGAATTTCCGGAAACAATTTTTATTGCTGATGGCACCCAGTTTCTGGGAACTGAGATATTTGAATTTGATTCCACTGGCTTAGATGTGGTGATAAGCAGTAGCTATAAATGGCTGAATGGTGGTTATGGTAATGGTTTTATTCTTTTCAATGAAAATGTGACAGGTAAGATTCAGCCGAAGCATCTTGGATTTGGTTCACTGCAGGGAAAATATAAGGCACACGAGGGGAATTTTATAGGTAAGTTTGAGCCGGGACATCAGGATACTTTAAACTACGGAAGCCTGAGTGTTGCTTTAAAGCTACTCCAGACTACGGGGATGGATAAAATTGAAGCACAGGTTCAGAAGCTGAAAGATTTTTCTAAAGAAAAGTTTTCAGAACTGGGGCTGTTGGAAGATTTTGTGGTGGAGCGCAAGGAACATTCATCGATCTTTAATATAAAGGGAGATGATAAACTATTTAAGTTTCTAAGAAGTGAGAACATCATTGCCTCCCAAAGAGGAGCTGGTATTCGTGTTAGTATGCATTATTTTAACACGGTAGAAGAGGTAGAAAAATTACTTCAGGTGCTTAAAAGCAGGCGGTAGGGTTAAAAAAAATTATAGATTCTTAAAACTGGAGTGTTGAGAATGAATTTTCAGTAGAATATAAAAGCCATTTTTCGCAATTCCATAAAAGTTGCGCAACAGATACATTTCCATTAGTTTAGATCAATTCAATTCTTATTTTTACCGAATAAATTGAAAAATTTAAATCATGGCTATCACCAAACAATATTTAAAATCTAAACCAGAGTGTAAGGTGACTTTTAACGTACCTGCTAAAGAAGCTTCTTCTGTTGCAGTTTCAGGGGATTTTAATGACTGGAAAAAAACAGAATTAAAGAAGCTGAAGAATGGTACTTTTAAGGGGCAGTTGAATCTTCCTGTCGAAAGGGCTTACGAATTCCGTTATCTTGTTGATGGGGAATGGATAAATGAAACTGAAGCCGATCGTTTTAACTGGAATGATTTTGCAGCTGCAGAAAACAGCGTACTGGAAGTATAAAGCTACTGCAATATAAAAATACTACTCAATTCTTGCCGGAGTAACCCTGAAGATTATTCTGTAACTTTTACTCCTTTCCAGAAGGCAACATAGTTCTCTATTGGTTTTGCTGCCTTACTTGCAGAAGGATAGAACCAAGCGGCATCTTCATTTTTTTCTTTATCTACTTCTATGGTAAAATAAGAAGCTTTTCCTTTCCAGGGGCAGCGCGTGTGGGTATCACTTGATTTAAAATATTGCTCTTTAATATCGCTCATAGGAAAATAATGGTTATTCTCCACAATTTTTGTGTCGGTACTTTCAGCGATAACCGTGTTGTTCCAGATAGCTTTCATAATAATTCTTCATTAGGTACTTCCACTAAAATACGAATTAAGTCGGAGTTTTCAGCATGTTCAAATTCGCTATCCTGAATTTCTGTACTGTTAATTCGGGTAAAGGAGCAGCAATCTTCATTTCTTCTTTCAGCGTCTACCAACAGCGAAAATGAAATCCTCTCACCTACTTCTATAAGGTAATTCACAGATTCTGTTTCCCAGCCAATATCCCCAATGTTCAGCACATTATAATCATCCTCCGAGATAAATCTCTCAGAATTATCAGCTTGATTTGTAACTGAAATATCATCTTCTTCTAAAGTGCCGCTAGTGAAAAGATTTTCGCCAGTATCAGCATCTATAAATTCAAAGTTAAAAGGTGGTGGCGGAGTAAAGCATGCAGTGTCGTCACAGTTTTCGTTACATCCTGAAAGTATAAATAGGACTCCGATGCAGAATATTAATTTTTTCATTGAGATTGTTTTAGAACTACAATTAAGATGCATCCATCCGTAAATGGTTGCGTTACATCAAGAGTTATTTAAAGGACCTAATCTTTCCTGAACACGTAGTTTCTATAAAACTCCTTTTTATCGGTAAAAGAAGTCTCCACCTTTAAACCAGATTCGGCTGCCAGCCAGTGCACCACTTCATCATCATATTTCTGTGAAATTTCTGTGTGTATAGTTTCCCAGGCCTTAAAATGTGCAGTAAATTCCAGCTTCGGTATTTTTACTTGCTGTTCTGTTTTACTTACAAGAAAGCTTTTTGCTGTTCCTGTTTCGGGGTCGTAAGTTTCCCAATGCAAAAAAGAATCCAGGTCAAAATCGGCATCTAAATCTCTGTTTATCCTGGAAAGTAGGTTTTTGTTAAAAGCTTCGGTTATGCCGGCAGGATCATTATAAGCATCCAGTATTTTTTGTGGATCTTTCTTTTGATCAAAGCCCATAAAGAGCATGTCCTCTTGACTCATAGAAGACTTTATGTTTTTAAGAAAGTCTATCGCATCTTTGTGTAGCAGGTTTCCAATATTAGATCCCAACACAAGAATGACTTTTTTTCTCGTATTGTAATCAGAAAGACGCTCCAGGGTTTTAAAATAAGTTCCCTGCTGAGGTTTTATCTGAATGTCGGGCAGTTCTTCCAGAAGGGAAGACTGCAGTTCATCCAATACATTCTGACTAATGTCCACGGGCTGATAGGTAAATTCATAATTTTTCTCAGTGAGGTGCCGTAAAAGAATTTTTGTTTTTTTACCGTCGCCAGCGCCTAATTCTATTAAATCAAAACCATCAGGGCCATTGAACGAATCTGCGATTGCCGGGGTATTACCTTTAAAAATTTCAGTTTCACACTTAGTTAAATAATATTCCGGCATTTCCATAATCTTCTGGAAAAGTTTATCTCCTTTTTGATCATAGATGTATTTGGAAAGTAAATATTTAGGGTAACTGTTAAGGCCTTTATAGGTATCTTCCTCGAATGCAGATTTAAATCCGGTTGTGGGCTTCATGTATTGTTTTGATTATTTTGCCAGTCTCAGGCCTGTAAATTGCCACCGAAGTTCTGGTTGGAAAAAGTTTCTGTAAGTATAACGGGCGTGTTTTTCTGAAGTGGCTACAGAACTTCCTCTTAATACTTTCTGGTTTACCATAAACTTTCCATTGTATTCCCCTAAAGCCCCTTCGGCAGTCTTAAAACCCGGGTAGGGTGAATAAGCACTTTCTGTCCATTCCCAGCGAGTTCCCCAGTTGAACTGCTTCTGTGCAATCTCCCATTCGGCTTCTGTAGGCAGGCGCATTTCTCTCCATTGTGCATATGCAAAGGCTTCAAAATAAGATATATGGTTAACCGGAGCATCGGGAATTAAACGGATTAATCCGCTAAGGGTGTATTGATGCCAGTCTCCGTCAATTTTATGCCAGTAAAGTGGAGCATTAATATTATTCGTATTTTTCCAGTCCCAGCCTTCGGCGTGCCATAGCAAAACATCTTTATAACCTCCATCTTCTATAAATTCGAGATATTCCCTGTTAGTTACCAGTTTTGTTGAAATCTCAAAATTTTGAAGGTAAGTCTTATGAACACCTAACTCATTATCGTAGCAAAAGTCGTTGGATTTATGCCCGATCTCGTACACGCCTTCTTCAATTTTAATCCATTCGACTTCAAAATCTTCGATTGGATTTTCTTCAAACTGTTTGTTGTAGATGGGAAGTAACGGATTGTTGCCCAGGATAAATTTAATGTCTGTTAAAAGTAGTTCCTGATGTTGTTTTTCGTGATGACAACCTATTTCAAGTACACCGCACAGTTCCTTGGAGATTTTTGTTTCTTCCAAAAAGTGGATTATCGCTTTTGTAACATAATTTCTATAAGCATAAACCCAGGCTACGGTTGGACGTGAAAGATTTCCGCGGTCGGTTCTTACTACTTTTTCTCCAACACTTTCGTAATAGCTGTTGAATACGTATGCAGAATTTTTGTCGTAAAGTTCATAATTTTCAGCGTACTCTTTGAGTACAAATTCTTCAAAAAACCAAGTGGTATGGCCTAAATGCCATTTTGGAGGAGATACATTTTCCCTCGGTTGTACCACGTAATCTTCGGTTTCCAGAAAAGAACATATCAATTCTGAATGTGCCCTGGTTTCAGTAAATAATGACGATAAATCTTGTTGTGAAAGCATAAAGGATGCACTTTAATAGGTGCTATTCAAATTTACACTTTTTTGTTAATGCCCTGAAATGAACGTGAGTTAATCCGAAGTTAAAGTGCGCTCCAATAGGCTTATCCGCAGAAAGAATTGAAACCTTCAGTAAAAGAGACAGGATCAAAGAACCTGAAAATAAGAAATAAATAATATTTACAGCGTAAGTGGAATGGTATATTTTATTGAAGTTGGTTTACCGCCCCTCATGCCCGGTTTCATTTTTGGTATCTTTTTGATCATCGTCTCAGCCGCTGCGTTAATTTGACTATTTTCGCCTTTAACAGATCTTACTACCACACTTCCTTTTTCATTAATGGCGAGGGCTATAGTAGCTTTTCCTCTCAGGAAATCCCCTGCCTCATTTCTTGGATATTTGTAGTTCTCCTTTATATGCTGCATAAGCTTTTGATTAAAACATTGTTTCTGATCTTCGCTATTTTCGCAGCCCGGCCATACAGGTGCCGTTTCTTTAACTGTAACTTTGCTGCCATCAACTTTAACACCTTCCTGGGCTAAGCTAATAGAGCCAGTAAACAGCAGGAGAACTACTAATATCTTCTTCATAATAAATTTGTTATGGTAGCGTTTGGGGTACTACATTAAAAATTAAATGGAATAGTGAATTTTCTGTCATCAGGCTCCCCTTCTAAAGTTCCAGGTTCCATATCCGGGATCTTGTCAAGCATTTCCCTGGCAGCTTCGTTTACCTGTGGCTCCGGTCCTTCAACAGAGTTTATTACCACTTTTCCTTCTTCATCTACAGTAAAGGATACGGTAACCTTCCCGCGAACGTATTCTCCAGCATCATTTTGAGGATATTCATAATGTTCCCTTACGTGCTGTGAGAGTTTTTTGTTAAAACATGCTGATACGTCTTCACTGTCTTCACAGCCGGGCCACACTGGAGAAGTTTGTTGGGCCTGAGCAGCGCCAATTCCTCCCATTAATAAGCATGCGATAACCAGTAACTTTTTCATGATAAATAAATTTTAGATTAATTATAATTTAGACTGCAACTTTGCCTTTAATGGCAGGATGCGGATTATAATCCTCTAATATAAAGTCTTCAAATTTAAAATCAAAAATATCTTTGATTTCCGGGTTAAGCTTCATTTTTGGCAATTTTCGAGTTTCCCGGCTTAACTGTAATTTTACCTGCTCCATATGATTGCTGTAAATATGGGCATCGCCAAAGGTGTGTATAAATTCTCCCGGTTGTAAATCACAAACCTGTGCCACCATCATCGTGAAAAGGGCATAAGAGGCGATATTAAACGGAACTCCAAGAAAAATATCTGCACTTCTTTGATAAAGCTGACAGGAAAGTTTACCATCTGCTACATAGAACTGAAAAAAGGCGTGACAAGGTGGAAGTGCAGCCTTGCCGTTTGCAACATTTTCAGAAAAAGATTTTGAAGTATCCGGAAGCACAGAAGGATTCCAGGCAGTAACCAGCATTCTCCTGCTGTTGGGGTTATATTTTAAACTATGAATAACTTCTTTAATCTGATCAATTTCCTCATTATTCCAATTGCGCCACTGGTGACCATAAACCGGCCCCAAATCACCATTTTCATCTGCCCATTCATTCCAGATCCTTACTCCGTTTTCCTGAAGGTATTGTACGTTGGTATCTCCTTTTAGGAACCACAGCAATTCGTAGATAATAGACTTTAAGTGGAGCTTTTTGGTGGTGACCATAGGAAAACCATCGTTAAGATCAAATCGCATCTGGTAACCAAAGACGCTTTTTGTACCTGTGCCTGTACGATCCCCTTTTTCAGCTCCATTTTCCAGTACATGCTTTAGTAAATCGTGATATTGTTCCATAAATTTTTCTTCTAAATAACAGGTTCTAAAAATATACAATTTCATCTGTTTCTCCGACTTCCTTGCGATTTTGTTCTTAAGGATTTATTAACTAAAAAGCTTATTTCTGTGTGCTCCTGCCCATAAATCATTGTTAATTAACGCTATTTAAAGATATTTTGGCTCAAATTACTTCTAAACTAGCGAAGATTAACCAAAGAAAATTTATTATATCATGAAACAACTACACTTAGCAATCTTGTTAATTTTGGGCTCAGTCACAGGACTACGGGCTCAGGATCGGGAGGTAGAATTACTTGCAGAATCTGTGATTACCCCACAATTTTTTATTGCGGTAATTGCAGGAGTGCTTTTAGCACTTGGTTTTCAATTTATTCTTACAGCACTTTCGGTAGCTCTTGGAATTACCGCGATAGGTGATCTAAAAAAGTCTTACGTCGAGAGTAAAAATCATTCCTCTGGAAAAGATACCTTCAAAGATGATGATGAGGACGATGCTGACGGTATGTCTACCGGAACTATGATTACCACCGGATTTGGAATTTGGAGTGTAATTACTGTGGGGCTGTCTCTTTTTGGAGCAACCGCACTGGCGATTAACCTTAGCCTTATTACCAGTGGGATAATAAGTGTTACCCTTGGTCTTGTAATATGGGCCACCTTCTTTATTCTAATGTTTTACCTGGAAAGCAAAGCAGTAAATTCTCTTATAGGCGGATTAATTCATACAGCAACTGCCGGTTTACGTGCATCTGGTGAGGCGGTAAAGAAAATGTTCTCTACTTCCTCTGAAACGCAAATGAAACATGTAGCCGAAGATACTGTAGATAAAATTACGCATGATCTTCAGGCCAGTTTTGACCCTCATGCGGTGAATGATACGCTGGATGAATTTTTTAAACGCTTCGATAATAAAGTGCCTGATTATGGGCAGTTGAAAAAGGATATTGAAGATATTGTAGAAAAATCCAATCAGGATATTACTATTAATGAAGATAGCGGTGGAGGCCAGGGAAAATGGATGGCTGCTCAAAGTGTAATAAATAATGCTATTTCTGAATCTGGTGATTCTAATGATGAGGGCAAAAAAGGTAAAGTGGAGCAACTAAAGAAGCTACAGAAAGAATTCAAAAGTGCCTATAAGGAAGGAAATACAGATGAAGAGAAAATTGAAAAAGTAGTTTCGAAATTCACTTCTGCAGAAGAAGAGGAAGTGCAGGGATATATTAAAAAGATCAAGGAAGTTTTGTCTAAGGTGAAATCTGATGACACTAAGGGCGCGAACCTTAAGGAACAGATAATGCCAATTATCCAGAACCCGAAGGTTGAAGGAAATAAACTGGCTCAAAGAATTAGTGAGTTGGATCGTGAAACTATTATTTCCCTGCTGTCAGAGAATACTCAGCTTAAAAAAGAACAGATTGAAAACTATACAGATAAAGCTGAAGAGGCTATCCAAAGCGTTCAGAAGAAATTAAGTCAGTCAGGCGACGGTAATTACCGAGGTGAACATCCTCACGGGCAAATGTCTGATCTTAAGGAGAAACTTGAAATAGCCGTTTTTCAATTTATGAACCACACAGGAAAGCCCGATATTAATTTATCCATGCTTACCAGCTTTGTTCAGGGAAAATTGAACAGCAGTAGTGGTGGCGGTAATCTTTCACAAATGAAGAAACGTCTTAAAAATTTTGATAAAGATTCCCTTAGGGCCGTAGTGACCAACAATACAAATATCGACCAGAAAGATATTGATAAGGTTGTACAGTCTATAGAAGACGCCAGGGACAATGTTCTGAATAAGATAGATGAGTTGGAAGATGAAGCCAGAAAACGAGTTGAAAATACCAAGCGTAAAGCAGTGATTCAGGCTGAGCATACCAGAAAAACTGCTGCATCTGCAGCCTGGTGGCTTGTAATAAGTGCAATTCTTTCTGCCGGTGCGGCAATTGGAGGAAGTCTTTTAGCAATGGCTTAGAGATTCACTTTCTAATAAAGCTAAAGAACCCTTTCTGAGAAATCAGGAAGGGTTTTTTAATTTCCGCGATTAACTGAACCGAGTGCAGTCTCGGGTTGATAATTGCCATTTTGAGAGGTGCTTCTAAATTTTCTGAAGCAAGAAAAAAGAGAAAAGACCGCTTAGCTGGAAGACATTCTGCGGGAGCATTTAAGGAGTATTCGTAAATTTTTGGTGTCAAGGTCAATAATTGCCATTTTGAAAGCCAACCCAAATTATAGAAGAAGAAATGAAATTCGAAATTCAGAATCCAAAATATTTGATTCAGATAAGTCTCTCCTCTTTCCTCTTTTTTAAGGATGGGTAAACAATAATTTCCGGCTTATCCCAATATCATCCCCGCGATAGTTGCCGAAAGCAAAGAAGCCAGCGTTCCACCAATGAGTGCTTTCATACCAAATTCTGAAAGTGTTTTTCGTTGTCCGGGAGCAAGGGAGCCTATTCCACCAATTTGAATTCCTATAGAAGCAAAATTTGCGAATCCGCATAACATATAAGTGGCCATAATCACCGACTTTTCATAAGTTAGGCTAAGTGCATTTGCTGGATTTTTTAGATCTGCGAGTTGTACATAGCCTACAAATTCACTTGCGGCAAGTTTTATTCCCAATAGCTGTCCCATTAACATCATATCTTCCTTGGCTACTCCAATTACCCACATAAGTGGCGCGAAAATTAATCCCATTATCGACTCCAGGGAGAATTGCGCATATGGAGTATGCGCTGCCATTAAAGAGTTCAGCTGAGTCCATCCTCCAATCCAACCGAGAACGTAATTTATCATGGCTATAAACGCGATAAAAACAAGGAGCATTGCTGCAACATTGGCTGCCAGTTTGAGTCCTTCGGTAGTGCCGTTAGCGATCGCATCCAATATATTGGATCCTATTTTTTCTGAAGAAACCTCTACATCAGAATTTACAGGTTCCTGCTGCGGATACAGTATTTTGGAAATTACTATAGCTCCTGGAGCGGCCATTACAGAAGCCGCAAGTAAATGTTTAGCAAACTGAAGTCTTAGTACAGGATCATCCCCTCCCAAAAAGCCTATATACGCGGCGAGCACTCCGCCGGCCACCGTTGCCATTCCGCCAATCATTACTAGGAGCATTTCAGACCGAGTCATTCTTTCCAGGTAAGCCTTAATCATAAGCGGGGCTTCTGTCTGTCCCAGGAAAATATTTCCGGCGACGCTAAGACTTTCAGGACCGGAAATACCCATTAATTTTGTTAGCACCCATGCCATTCCTTTAACGACAAACTGAATAATACCCAGATAAAAAAGCACAGAGGTAAGTGCCGAAAAGAAAATAATTGTTGGCAATACCTGAAACAGAAATATAAATCCGAAACTATCCACATCCATCATTCCTCCCAGGAGAAATTCACTTCCTGCGGCAGTAAAATCTAAGATTAAAACAAAGATATTTCCAACGAATTCAAATACCCGCTGTACAAAAGCAATCCGTAATACACCCACAGCCAGTAGGAGCTGAGCTCCAAGGCCAATAAAAATGGTTCTCCAGTTTATTGCTTTTCGGTTACTGCTAAAAAGAAAGGCTATTATTAAAAGTACAAGCATTCCCAGGGCTCCGCGGGTAACACTTCCAAAAGAAGGCCCTTCGCTGGGGATCATTTCTTTGGCCAATGGTGCAGGGACAGCCTCTTTAACTGTCTCCGGTTTTTCCTGAAAGGTATATTGGGTATCGCCTTCAGAAATTTTCATTTCAGATTCAGATAAAGCTGTAACCCGATAGTTTCTAATGGTGTCAAGAGGTTTGCTGTAGAAGAATACCAGAATGTTATTCTGATAAATAAAGTCACCGGAAGCGAGCGTGTCTGCTGTTTCCTCTCCCGTTATACTAAATCTTCCTTCTGATAAATTTAAAATGTTTTCCGAAGAAAAAGCTGCGTCAGGGGAGTGCAGGGTATCTCTAGTTTGCTGGAATTCCCAGCTTTTGGTAATACTTTGCGAGGAGGCGGTGGTTAAACCAAATATCATTAAAAACAGACAGCACCAGAGCTTATTCATCTAGAAAAAAGTTTAAAGCAAAAAATGGCAATTTTCGAAAATCTGAAAAGTAAACGGCTAATCAGATTAGAATTCACGTTTACTTACGTTTGGAAATTTCATCCCTTATACGTGCTGCCTTTTCATAATCTTCGCTATTTACGGCCTGGGATAAAAGATCTTTAAGTTCTGAAAGGGATAGCTTCTTGTAATTTGTATCGTCAGATTTTATTTCAATATCATCAGAAAGTAATTCTTCAGAAATGATTTCCTCTTCTTCCTTACGGGTCGATGGGCTTCGCTGCGGCTCCTCACCTTTTAGAAAAATACCTGCTTTATCGAGGATGTTCTTGTAAGTAAAAATTGGGGCTTCAAATCGCAGCGCCAAAGCTATGGCATCGCTGGTCCTGGCGTCTATGATTTCTTCAATCTTATCGCGTTCGCAGATTAGACTGGAATAAAAAACACCGTCTACCAGTTTGTGAATAATAACCTGTTTTACCACAATCTCAAACCTTTCCGCAAAATTCCGGAAAAGGTCATGGGTTAAAGGTCGGGGAGGTCTTATCTCTTTTTCAAGGGCAATGGCAATAGATTGGGCCTCAAAAGCCCCGATAACAATAGGAAGTTTTCTTTCTCCATCTACTTCGCTTAAAATTAAAGCGTAAGCTCCATTTTGTGTTTGACTGTAAGAAATTCCTTTAATGTTAAGGCGCACTAAACTCATAATCCAGAAATTGAAAAAAGGCTGTCTAAATGAGGACTTTTTACCAGATTTAGACAGCCCTTTTAAGGGGCGCAAGTTATAAAAATTATGCGTTTTTAGCTTTAAATTCTTTCAATTTTTCGTTGAGCCTTGGAACAATTTCAAATGCATCCCCAACAATTCCATAGTCTGCAGCCTTAAAAAACGGGGCTTCAGCATCGTTGTTGATCACAACTTTGGTTTTGGCGGCATTAATACCTGCCAGGTGCTGGATCGCTCCAGAAATTCCCACGGCAATGTAAAGGTTAGAGGCCACTGGTTTTCCAGTTTGCCCAACGTGTTCGCTGTGCGGTCTCCATCCCATATCACTTACTGGTTTAGAGCAGGCAGTAGCCGCTCCAAGGATTTCGGCCATTTCTTCAATCATTCCCCAGTTTTCCGGACCTTTTAACCCGCGTCCTCCCGAAACTACAATCTCAGCGTCTGCGATGGTCACTTTGTCTGTTGCTTTATCTACAGATTCAACATTTACTGTGAAATCCTGATCGGAAAGACTTGGAGAAAATGCTTCTTCCTGGGCATCTGCCTGTGTTTCTTTAACTCCGAAGGCATTTTTTGAAAGTCCGATTATTTTTACATCGGTATTTATCTTGGTGAAGGTAAAAGCCTTATTTGTAAAAGCTGTTCTTTTAACGGTAAAAGGATCTGTGCTTTCCGGAAGAGCAACAACGTTAGAAGCATAACCCGCTTCCATTTGTACAGAGAGAATTGGCGCTAAATATTTGCTGTTGGAGCTTTGTGAAAGTACGATAATTTTAGACCCTTCCTTTTCTGCAGCTTGTTTTAACGCATCGGCATAAGGTTCAGCATTAAATTTGGATAATGTATCGTTAGAAATAGCTAGTACTTTATCGACACCGTATTTTCCCAATTCTGAAGTGTCCTGCGCATTAAAAGTCACCGCAGTTACAGATGTTCCTGATTTATCGGCAACTTCTTTCGCGTAAGAAGCTACTTCGAAGGACGCTTTTTTGAATTTTCCCTGTTCTGATTCTATGTATACTAAAACTGACATGTTTTTTATTATTTTTATCCTTCCGCCTAAGCGGAAATCATTTATTTTTTATTTCCTGCTTTAAATACAATACTGAAAAATTAAATCACTTTCGCTTCATTATGAAGCAGATTGATTAGTTCATCAAGATTTTCAGGATCAATCATTTTTACAGCTCCTTTAGGTTCCGGTTTCTCGAACTTAACAGTTTCTGTTTTAGTTTCGGGCTGGGTAGGTTCAACTACATTCAAAGGTTTTTTTCGCGCCTGCATAATCCCTCTCATATTTGGGATTTTAAGGTCACTTTCTTCCACAAGCCCTTTTTGGCCACCAATTACGAGGGGTAGAGAAGCCGTTAAAGTTTCCTTACCACCTTCAATTTCACGAATAGCTTTAGCTTTTTCACCTTCAACCTCCAGGCCAATGCAATTATTTACAAAATTGGCTTTTAGAATGGTGGCAAGCATTCCCGGTACCATTCCACCATTATAATCTATCGATTCACGACCGGCAATTATAAGGTCATAAGCTCCGTCTTTGGCTACGTTTGCCAGCTCTTTAGCAACCTGGAAACCGTCCAGCGCAGCGGTATTCACTCTTATAGCAGAGTCGGCACCAATAGCAAGTGCTTTTCTCAAGGTAGGTTCTGTTTCCTCTCCTCCCACATTAACTACATCTACCGTGGCACCTTGTTTTTCTTTAAACCACATGGCGCGGGTCAGCCCAAATTCGTCATTAGGATTTATTACAAACTGAACTCCGTTAGTATCAAATTTGCTGTCACCTTCAGTAAAGTTAATTTTTGAGGTAGTATCAGGTACATGGCTAATACATACTAAGATTTTCATATATATTGAATTTTTTAATAATAATTGTGCTTTCCCACGAAGGTACATAATTAAATCCAAAATTGCTATGCATGCATAATAAATTTTCAGAAATATCTGTTTCAATTTATTTTGAGGTTCTCCAGGAGATGTTTTTCCGTTAAGACCTAGAAATGAGGTGGAAAGAAAAAATGACTAAGTCGAAAATTGCCATTTTCAGCATTGCATTTAATAATTATGGGAATCTCCGAAATTTTTGTACTGGTATTATGGTAAAAACTTTATTGAATTACTATTTTTGTTCTTTCAAGTTATACAATAATATAATACACTATAATGAAGACAATTCAATTTAGGGAAGCCGTTCAGCAGGCAATGAGCGAAGAGATGCGCAAAGATGACACCATTTACCTGATGGGGGAGGAAGTAGCAGAATATAACGGAGCCTATAAAGCTTCTAAAGGTATGCTGGATGAATTTGGTCCTGAACGTATTATTGATACACCAATTTCTGAACTTGGTTTCTCCGGAATTGGAGTGGGTAGTGCGATGAATGGGAACCGCCCGATAATTGAATTCATGACCTTCAATTTCTCTTTAGTGGGAATTGATCAGATTATAAACAACGCTGCCAAAATGCGCCAGATGAGTGGTGGGCAGTTTAATATTCCTATCGTTTTTCGTGGCCCAACAGGTTCTGCAGGACAATTAGGGGCAACACACTCCCAGGCGTTCGAAAGCTGGTATGCAAACTGTCCGGGGTTAAAAGTGATAGTTCCTTCTAATCCTTACGATGCTAAAGGCCTTCTTAAATCTGCTATACGCGATAACGATCCTGTAATTTTCATGGAAAGTGAGCAAATGTATGGAGACAAAGGGGAAGTTCCTGAAGAGGAATATGTAATTGAGATCGGAAAAGCAGATATTAAGCGTGAGGGAACAGATGTTACTATCGTTTCCTTCGGAAAAATTATTAAAGAAGCTTACAAAGCTGCTGAAGAATTGGAGAAAGAAGACATTTCGTGCGAAATTATTGATTTAAGGACTATTCGTCCAATGGATCATGAAACTATCCTGGAGTCTGTAAAGAAAACCAACCGTCTTGTAATTCTTGAAGAATCATGGCCGTTTGGAAATATCTCTACAGAAATTACTTACCAGGTTCAGGAAAAAGCATTCGATTATTTAGATGCACCTATTATAAAAATAAACACTGCAGATACTCCTGCTCCTTATTCCCCGGTTCTTTTAAAAGAATGGTTACCAGATAGCGACGATGTGATTAAAGCTGTTAAAAAGGTTCTTTACAAATAACAAGAAGCAGATTAATAAATACTTACAAGAACTTCACCTTATACGGTGGAGTTTTTGTTTTTATACATAAAAATCCTTTAGTTCAATTTCAATTCACTTCTCATCAACCCATTGCCTAAATCTAAAATCAATAGATCCTGAAGGTGATTTTCATCAAGCTTCTGCGGCTTTACCTTTTTAATAACATTATTTAAAGTCAGGATTACTTATATTTACCGCCTTTAAAATTTGAAAACAATAAAATAATGTCTGAAACTTTTGATGTACTAATAGAGATCCCGAAGGGGAGTAGAAACAAATACGAGTACGATTTTAAACTGAAAAAAGTACGTTACGACAGGATGATTTTCTCATCGATGATGTATCCTGCAGATTACGGATTTATTCCAAACACCCTGGCGCTGGACAGTGACCCTTTGGATGTATTGGTTTTGGTATCTGAGCCCACTTTCCCGGGTATTGTAATGGAAGTTAAGCCGATTGGTGTTTTTCATATGGCCGATGAAAAAGGACCTGATGAAAAAATAATCTGTGTACCGGTTTCTGATCCTATCTGGAACAGGCTTAGTGATCTTAATGAATTAAACGGGCATATGCTTAAGGAAATTGAGCATTTCTTTAAAGTTTATAAGGATCTTGAAAAGAAAAAAGTGGATACAGGCGATTTTGGAGATGCCAGTGAGGCACGGGAAATTATAAGACAGTGCGTTCAACGTTTTGAAGAATATGATGGTGATAAAAGCAGGTTTGGTATATAATCCGCAATTATAGTCTTTAAAAATTATGTATTTAAAAGCAATAACCTTAAAAAGTTATTGCTTTTTTAATTATCATTGATTTCATACATTAGCTAGATTAACTAATGTTTAACAATATGGAAGCAATGATGATTTACGTGCCAGCAGTATTGGCCATTTTAGGACTATTGTACATGTGGTTTAAAAGATCCTGGGTAATGAAACAGGACGCCGGAGACGGAAAAATGCTGGACATTTCCTCACACATTTACGAAGGTGCTCTGGCATTTTTAAAAGCAGAGTACAGATTACTTACCTTTTTTGTTATTGGAGCCAGTATAGCTCTCGCCGCTATTGCTTATGTGGTTCCTACAACCCATTGGCTCATCATTGTGGCCTTTATTTTTGGCGCTTTCTTTTCTGCCCTTGCAGGAAATATGGGGATGAAAATCGCCACCCAAACCAATGTAAGAACAACACAGGCAGCACGTACCAGCCTTCCGCAGGCTTTAAAAGTTTCCTTTGGAGGCGGTACAGTAATGGGGCTTGGGGTTGCAGGATTAGCCGTTCTTGGACTTAGCGCATTTTTTATTTTCTTCTTTCACTACTTTATGGGCGGCGAATGGACCAATACCGCACAAATGACGGTGGTACTTGAAACCCTTGCCGGATTCTCCCTGGGAGCCGAATCAATAGCACTTTTTGCGCGCGTGGGTGGCGGAATTTATACTAAAGCGGCCGATGTTGGTGCCGACCTTGTAGGAAAGGTTGAAGCGGGGATTCCTGAAGACGATCCACGAAACCCTGCGACTATTGCAGATAATGTTGGTGACAACGTAGGAGATGTTGCCGGAATGGGTGCCGATTTATTTGGAAGTTATGTGGCTACCGTACTTGCTGCCATGGTGCTGGGAAATTATATTATTGAAGATATGGGCGGCGATATTAGGACAGAAGGTTTTGGAGGAATCGGACCGATTTTGCTTCCGGTTGCCATTGCCGGTGCAGGGATTATTATTTCCATTATTGGAACTTTACTCGTGAAAATAAAAGATAATTCTGCTAAAGAAGATGAAGTACAAAAAGCGCTGAATATCGGTAACTGGGTTTCCATTGCACTTGTGGCGGTGACCAGTTTTTTTCTGGTAAGATGGATGCTTCCCGAAACCACTATGAAGATGGGATTTTTTGTGGGAGGAAGCGAAGGGTTTAATTATGTAACAATTCCGGCAATACGCGTTTTCTATGCCACTTTAGTGGGAATTGGAGTAGGTGGGATAATTTCTGCCTTTACAGAATATTACACCGGACTGGGAAAAAAACCGGTACTCTCTATTGTTCAGAACTCCAGCACGGGAGCAGCTACTAACATCATTGCCGGGCTTTCTACCGGAATGATTTCTACTTTTTCTTCAGTATTACTTTTTGCTGCTGCGATTTGGGCTTCTTATGGTCTGGCAGGATTTTATGGCGTCGCAATGGCAGCTTCGGCGATGATGGCGACCACTGCAATGCAACTTGCCATTGATGCTTTTGGGCCAATTGCCGATAATGCAGGTGGTATTGCCGAAATGAGCGATTTGCCCGCAGAGGTAAGGGAAAGAACAGATATTCTGGATTCTGTGGGAAATACCACGGCTGCCAGTGGCAAAGGTTTTGCAATTGCTTCTGCAGCTTTAACTTCCCTTGCGCTTTTTGCAGCTTATGTAACCTTTACCCGGATTGACGGAATTAATATTTTTAAAGCTCCGGTACTCGCGATGCTTTTTGTTGGCGGAATGGTACCAGTGGTATTTTCGGCATTAGCTATAAGTTCTGTCGGAAAAGCAGCGATGGAAATGGTCAACGAGGTAAGAAGGCAGTTTAGGGAAATTCCGGGTATCCTGGAAGGAACAGCAAAACCTCAATACGATAAGTGTGTCGAAATCTCTACCAATGCAGCTTTAAAGGAAATGTTATTACCCGGAGTCCTAACCATTGGATTTCCTATTGCCATTGCTTTTATTCCGATGATTTTTGGATATGACAATTTGCTGATTGCTGAAATGCTTGGCGGTTACATGGCGGGAGTTACGGTAAGCGGCGTGCTTTGGGCAATTTTTCAGAACAATGCCGGCGGTGCCTGGGACAACGCTAAAAAATCTTTTGAAGCCGGGGTAATGATCAATGGCGAAATGACCTACAAAGGTTCCGATGCTCATAAAGCTGCGGTAACCGGGGATACTGTTGGCGATCCATTTAAGGACACTTCTGGCCCATCTATGAATATTCTTATTAAGCTTACCTGTCTTATAGGGCTCGTTCTGGCGCCTATCCTGGGAGGACATACTGTAGATGCTCAGGAAGTACGGGAAGAATCAAACGAGGTTTCTGTAAATCTATCTCAAACTGAAGAGAATCAGGAGGGATCTATAGCTTTCTTTACTTCTGAAGAAAATGATTAAATGATGGTTTCACTGAAATAGTAGAAGAGATTCTTACAATAAGATTAGCATATACTTTAAGTCGGTAATTGCCATTTTTAGCACCTCTCTTATTTTCCTGTTTCCGAATAATAACAATCGACGGCAAATTTCTTAAACTTATTATAATCAGCTGTATTTATTCAAAATTTTCCATCTGAAGTAGTAATTTAAGTCTGAATATTTATTAACCAGACTAAAAAAGAATAAAATGGGAAGATTAAGTGAGAAAACAGCAATTGTGACCGGCGGAGCTACAGGAATTGGAGAGGCTATAGCAAAACGTTTTTGTGCCGAAGGGGCCAAAGTGCTTATTATTGGCCTTCCGGATAATCCGGTTGACGCTGTGGTGAAGGAAATTGAAGAAAATGGAGGTGAAGCTCTGGCTTTTCATAAAGATATTTCTTCCGAAGAAAATGTAAAGGAAGCCATTAAGCTCGTTATCGATAAATGGCAAAAACTGGACATCCTTATTAACAATGCGGGTGTTTTTCCGGAAAGTAATACTGCAGATAAATTTTCTGTGGAAGCATTTGATAATCTTATAAAGAACAACGTCCGCACCACGTTTATGTTCACAAAGTATGCTTTACCGGAATTGCAAAAAACAAAGGGTAATATTGTTACTGCAGGTTCAGAATCTGCAATTCTTGGTATTCCCGAAGTAGCAGTTTACGGTGGTACCAAAGGTTTTAACCACTCTTTTACCAAGGGTGTTGCCGGGGAACAGGCGAAGAACGGAGTGAGGGCAAATATTGTGGCTCCGGGTGCTATAGATACTGCCTGGACGCACAAGGAAACAGGACCAATGAACGAAGAAATGGAAAATACGATGGTAAATGCTACTCCTATGGGTAGACGTGGTACTGTAGAAGAGGTTGCGAATATTTATTTGTTCCTGGCTTCAGATGAGGCGTCTTATGTTACAGGTTCTGTTTATTGTGTAGATGGTGGAATTACTATTGGAAAAGGCGCAGTTGGACAACAGGTTCCTGATGAAATGAAAAAGAAGAGAGTAGATATGGACGTGAAGCATTCTAAGGAGGGAGCTACTGAATTGAAATAGATTCTTTAGGCTTGTAATCCCTTTAATTTAATTAGATTACCTTCAGGATTTCCTATAGGAAAATTATGGGGAGTTTTGGAGGTTTTTTTATAGTGAACCAATAGGATATTTTTTAATTCCCATTATGTTCATTTCGCTAAGGGTGAGATGGATTTTATGACGGTGGGACATTAATTTCTCTCTTATTTTTCCGTCATTAGCTTTTGCCAGACATTCCAGATACTTTGCATAGCTTTTGCTCTCACGCTTAAACGTTTCATAAAAGTTGCGCTTGCTGTGCATTCGGAACCCAGGGGAAGTATTCTTTATTTTTTTAGGACTGGTAAAATTGGGAACATTGTTGTTTTGGAGTGCGTAAACTTCCTGTTGCAGCTCTTTTATCAGGGTTTCAAGTTCTTCACAAAAATTTTCTTTCTGTTTGCAAAGGCGCAAAAAGATATTTTTTATGTAGATTTTATCGCAAGATAAATAGGCATTCTGGTAAAACTGGCAATTTACAAGATTGTCAGATCTTAGCTCCTCTAGCTTCTCGATTAATAATATTTTCTTTTTTAATTTCATTATTTTTAAAAATTTGTACTATAAATTTAGGATATGTCAAAACTTGTTATTAACGCATTTGCTTTTTTAACTTATTTTTAGGTTTGTTTAATGAATTTCTTAGGAGGCACCTGAATCACAAAATCTTTTGCTTCTGCTTTCAATTGCCTGAGTTAAAACAGCGTTAATCCACAGCTTTTGTTTAGGTAAAACAGGCTTTTATTGTAGCTTTAGTAGTCTAATTTTTAAATCTTTTTGTTATGGCTAAAGATCATGGACCACAGATTAAGAATGACGAGCAGTACGAAAAATTGCGTGATAAAGGGATGAGCAAAACAAAAGCCGCCCGTATAGCAAACGATCCTGACTCCGGTAAAAAAGGAGGTAAGGCAGATAAGTACGAAGAAAGGAGCAAAGAGGATTTATACGAGGAAGCTAAAAAAGTAGGAGTAGAGGGTAGGAGTAAGATGAGTAAAAAAGAACTAATTAAGGCGCTTCGGAACTCTTAGAATGCCAATCATTTTAACAATGAAGCACGCAGGAATTTTCCTATAGTACATTAATTTTCCCTTTGTTGTAGGAAAACGGACTTTAAGTGATACCGCTTCACGATATTTCCGTAGAAAATATCCGTCAAAACATCCTTTACTAACTTAAATTATTAAAATATGAGGTCCATCTGGAACGGTTCAATAAGCTTTGGTTTAGTTTCTATACCTATTAAAATGTATTCCGGTTCTGAAGATAAGAAGATAGACCTGGACATGCTGGATAAACATGATAATGCGCGTATCCGTTACAAAAGGGTGAATGAAGATACAGGAAAGGAAGTGGAGTGGAAGGACATCGTAAAGGGTTTTAAACAAGGTGAAGAGTACGTAGTGTTGGAAAAAGAAGACTTTGAAAATGCCAACATGAAGAAAAGCAAAACAATAGATATTGAAGAATTTATTGAAGAAAAAGAAGTTGCAGATGTCCTCTTTAAAAAACCTTATTTTCTCGAACCGCAAAAAGAAGGAGGTAAATCCTATAATCTGCTACGCAACGCACTTAAGAAAACAAAAAAACTGGGAGTTGCGACTTTTGTAATGAGGCAAAAGGAGCATCTTAGTCTTGTGGGCGTATATAAAGATGCGCTTGTGCTGCATGTAATTCGTTTTGCAGATGAAATTCGTGATCCAGGTGAACTAAAATTGCCTGATACAAAAGTTGCCAAGAAGGAGGTGGACATGGCGATTTCCCTGATTGAACAGTATACGACCGACTTCAGTTTTGATAAATTTAAAGATGTTTATAACGATCAGTTAATGAAGATCATCAAATCGAAATCCACCGGAAAAATTTCCAAAGCAGAGAAATTTGATGATAAACCAACTCCTGCTAAAGATCTTATGGCGCAGCTTAAAGCAAGTCTGGACAAAAAGAAAGGTAAAGCTTCCTGATGGGCTTAGAAGAATACTTTAAAAAAAGAAATTTTGAAACCACTCCGGAGCCCAAAGGATCAATTTCCAGTAATGACGGGCAGCTAAGGTTCGTGATTCAGCGGCACCAGGCCAGCCGCCTACACTACGATTTAAGACTGGAACTGGAAGGCACCCTCAAAAGTTGGGCTGTTCCTAAAGGTCCTTCAATGAATCCCGGTGACAAACGCCTGGCGATACAGACCGAAGATCACCCTTTACAATACCTCACTTTTCATGGCACCATTCCCAAAGGCAACTATGGAGCAGGGGTAATGGACATCTGGGACGAAGGTATTTACAGGGGCACCGGCGGAATCGATAATAAACAACTTGTCGCACAACTGAAAAAAGGCGATCTGAAGCTGGAATTCTTCGGAAAAAAAATCATGGGCACCTTCGCACTTGTGAGAACAGGCCGGGGAGAAGGAAATCAATGGTTACTGATTAAAAAGAACGACGAGTTTTCTATTGATACTGCTTACGATGCTGAAGATTATACGTCTTCTGTAGCAGTAAAAACACCTCAGGAGCCAAAAGTCAAAACCCTCCAGCCTACCGAGGCTATTAAACCAATGATGGCCACAGCCACCAAAGAAATATTTAACGATCCGGAATGGATTTATGAACTTAAATGGGACGGTTATCGTATGATTGCCAATGTAAAAGATGGCGACGTGGAGCTGCATTCCAGAAACGGAGTTTCGTACAATCAAAAATTTTCCCGGCTGGTACGGGACCTGGAGCAAATCTCACACAATGTGATCCTGGATGGGGAAGTTGTGGTGGTGGATAAAAAAGGAATTCCCGATTTTCAGAAGTTACAGAATTACGACGAGACTACATTGGGGGAATTACGTTTTTACGTCTTTGATATGTTGTTCCTGAATGGACACAGTATGATGGAACTTCCGCTGGTTCAAAGAAAATCCCTTATAGAAGAAGTGATAGAGGGAACTTACCATACTTTTTACTGTGAGCATATGGAAGGTATGGGAAGCACTTTTTTTAAACGGGCTATAGATGCCGGCATGGAAGGCGTGATAGCAAAAAAAGCAGATTCTACGTATTCTCCGGGTTACCGTAGTGAGAAATGGCTGAAGATAAAGGCTATAGAAAGTACCGAGGCTATTATTTGTGGTTATACAGATTCTGAAAGTGGTAGTTTTGGATCCCTAATCCTGGGCATGTTTAAAGATGAAAAGCTTACCTACATTGGAAACTGTGGCTCGGGTTTTTCAGCTGCAAAGCAGAGAGAGCTGCTTAAAATGTTTAAAGAGCGGGAAACAGACAAAAATCCCTTCGGAAAAAATCCGAATTTAAAAGGACGGAAACCAAACTGGATAAAACCGGAATTAATCTGTGAAGTGCAATTCACCGAATGGACTAAAAGCGGAAACATGCGTCACCCGGTTTTTAAAGGGCTGCGCAGTGATAAAAATGTTCCGGAGATCACCGGCGAAAAAGTGGTGGATAATCCAGCACCAACCGAAAATAATTCGGGTACATCTGCTACTTCCGGGTCTGGCTCTTCCAAAGCGGGACACCTGGAAATTGGCGGGATAGAAGTGCCATTTACCAACCTGGAAAAAATCTACTGGCCGGAATCTGGCTTTACAAAATATGATCTAATCGATTACTATTTAAATATTTCCGAAGTTATTCTTCCGTATTTAATCGACCGTCCGCAAAATCTTCACCGGCATCCCAACGGAATAAAAAAAGAAGGATTCTATCAGAAAGACAACGAAGGTATTTTGCCCGACTGGATCGAGACCACCAAAATCCATTCAAAATCTTCAGAAAAAGATATTGAGTATATGCTTTGCCAAAAAGAAGCGACTTTGCTTTATATGGCGAACCTGGGCTGTATCGAAATTAATCCGTGGAGTTCACGGGTTCAGAATCTCGAAAATCCAGATTTTACGGTGATTGATATAGACCCTTCAGAAAAAAATACTTTTGAAGAAGTTATTGAGGTGGCGCAGGCAGCAAAAGTGGTGCTGGAAAAAGCAGGAATTGAAGGTTATTGTAAAACTTCGGGCTCCAGTGGAATTCATGTGTATATTCCGCTGGGTGCGCTTTATACTTATGAAGAAGGTCGCGATTTCACGAAGTTGCTCTGCTATTTCATCAACGAAATGTTACCGGAAATCACCACAATGGAGCGGAATGTAAGAAAACGGAAGGGTAAAATTTACCTGGATTATCTTCAGAACAGAAGAGGGCAAACGCTGGCCGCTCCTTATTGCGCAAGACCCAAACCCGGTGCAACAGTTTCTGCACCGCTTCTGTGGAAAGAAGTGAAGTCCGGATTGCAGTTAGCTGATTTCAACATAAAAAGTATGCCTGAAAGAATAGAGCGGGAGGGGGATTTATTCGCGGGTGTGCTAAAATCTGGAATAGATATGGGGGAAGCCCTGGAACGCCTGAATACATGAAGCACGAAAATTGGCAATTTTCGGCATCGGCTGTTATTTGTCGTATTATTAATAAAAATAGAATCGCTTAAAAATGTTTAAACGTCTAAAGAAATTTATAGGAAGATATCGTAATCTTGAGCAGGTACTTTTAATACCTTACCGTAGCTATGGTACGTATTCCCGGCTTTATGTTTTTGGACGCGCGCTGGACAATGAGCCGCTAAAAATCGTTCAGGATCAGTCTTTTTGGAAAACCACAAAGAATACCTGGAAACAATTCGACAGTTTTGAAATTCCAGATGCTGAAATAGAACTTGTCATCCCGGGAAAAATAAAACTCAGTCATAAAACCAATGGGGAAGGATATTTTCTTTTCGATAAAACTTTAGAGGAAAACGTAGCTGAAAATGCCGATGAGGAAGGTTGGATCGATTACCAACTGCATTACAAAGGTGAGGTTTCTCCAAAGACAAAGATGCTGGAGGACTATTTTGAAGGTGAATTTCTCGTGCCGCCTGCCGATGCTGAATATGGGGTGATTAGCGACATTGATGATACCATTTTGCACACCGGTGTGACTTCTTTTTTGAAGTGGCGTTTACTTAAAAACTCTTTGCTTACCAATGCCTACAGCCGGATTCCGTTAAAGGGTGCGCCGGAACTTTACCAGAAACTGCATCATGGCAAATCCGGAAAAAATCAGAATCCGATGTTTTACCTGAGTAACAGTCCGTGGAACATGTATGAGTATCTGAAGCTATTTCTCGATCATAACGAATTTCCGAAAGGGCCAATTTTACTCCGGAATTTCCGGACTCCTTTCGATCGCACCACAAAACCTGAAAAACCTCATAAGCAAAAAGAAATAGCAAATATCCTGAAAACTTATCCCGATTTAAAATTTATCCTCATTGGTGACAGCGGGGAACATGACGCTTCAATCTACACCGAAATCGCCGCTCAATATTCCGACAGGATTCTGGCGATTTATTTGCGGAGTGTAAAGCATAAACGGCAAATGGAAAGGGTGCAAAGTGTAATTGATAAATTCGATTCCACACCTTTGTTGATGGTCCATACGTCTGAAGAAGCTGTTGAGCATGCCAGGGAGAACGGGTTTATAAAGTGATTGCCACATCGACAAGCTCAGTGTGACACTCGAAATGTGACAATACCAAATCACAGTCCGGCTGAGCCTGTCGAAGCCCCGTATCTGTTTTTCGTCATCCACACTTCGACAAGCTCAGTGTGACACTCTAAGGATGATACGCAAAATGAAAGTCCGGCTGAGCCTGTCGAAGCCTCATTGTTGAAGCCATCGTTAAATCAGGATCACTCTGTCGAAGCCCTTCCCTGCTTCATTCCTCCACTTCGACAAGCTCAGTGTGACATCAGAGTTACTGTCAGGCTGAGCTTGTCGAAGCCTTATCATTGGAATTATGACTCTTCAGTTGAAGAACCATTTTCAGTATAATTCTTAGAATACTGAACCAGTTTTTCCCAGTTTCCTTCAATCAGCGCAATCTTTTTCCTCCTGCTCCATCCTTTCAATTGCTTTTCAACCTTAAAGGCCTGGTGCGGATCTGTAAATTGCTCGACCCACTTTAGAGCTACTGGTCTTCTTTTATAAGTGAAAGCTTCTGGATAAACCCCTGAATTATGTTCGGTCAATCTCTTTGTGAGGTTTGAAGTCACTCCTATGTAGAAGGACCTGTCTGAACAATCCACAATATAAACCAAGAAAAGCTTCATTTCTGTAAGTTGAATTACTATGCTTCCAATCCCCACTTCGAGAGGCTCAGTGTGACACCCGAGTTACTACAGTCAGGCTGAGCCTGTCGAAGCCCATTCCTGCTAACGTCGTCCACACTTCGACAAGCTCAGTGTGACAAGCGGAGTGTGAGAAGCCCGGGACTGGCATTAAAGTCCGGCTGAGCCTGTCGAAGTCCGTATCTGTTTTTCCTCACCTACACTTCGGCAATCTCCACTTCGACAATCTCAGTGTGACACTCGAGTTGTAGTCCGGCTGAGCCTGTCGAAGCCCACTTTCCACTCTTTCAATTTCTAAAACAACCCATGCAATTCCGCGTCGATCCGGTTGATGATATCACCTAAATCTTCCGGATTCTCCACAAAATTGATGTTGTCCACATCAATAATGAGCAAATTGCTTTTATCATAATCGTGGACCCAGGCTTCGTATCGTTCGTTAAGTCGGCTGAGGTAATCTATGGAAATGGAATTTTCATACTCCCGGCCGCGTTTCTGGATTTGTGCTACCAGGTTTGGGATACTGCTCCTAAGGTAAATAAGTAAGTCCGGACCCTGTACCACACTTTCCATAAGTTCAAAAAGTGATTTGTAGTTTTCGAAATCACGGTTGGGCATGAGGCCCATTGCATGCAGGTTAGGCGCAAAGATATGCGCATCTTCATAAATCGTACGATCCTGAATAATATCTTTTCCGCTTTCTCTAATCTGAAGGATTTGCCGGAACCTGCTGTTCAGGAAGTAAATCTGAAGGTTAAAAGACCATCGCTCCATTTTATTATAAAAATCTTCGAGGTATGGATTTTCCAGAACATCTTCAAAGTGGGCCTCCCATTTATAATGTTTGGCGAGCAATCTGGTAAGTGTGGTTTTTCCCGCTCCAATGTTTCCGGCGATGGCTATGTGCATAAGTGTAGTTTTTCGGGTGATTTGTTGTTGCTATTCAAATTGAAACAGCGGGGGTAAAGATACAAGTTTTAGGTCGAAAATATATTTTTACAGCTATTTTGAAGGCGCTGTTTTACCTTTTTCTGAGAAAAAATAAGCTGAAATTTCGATTAAAAGCGGCAAAGATTTCTTCTGTTTCCTGAGATGCTTTAAATTGAGCTTTTTAAGACGGTTCTATGGAAAAAATTGCTTTTTTGTTTGGTCTTTGCTTGTTGCTAATGGGCTGTGAAAATGATGATCCCGGCGATGTTTTGTTCTCTTCAGATGTTATGAGGGTTACCGGCACCCGCTATTCTGCAAGTAATAATGAATTTGATGAAACCTATACAGGCTTTAAAAATGCAGTAAACCAAAATATCAATATTAATATTCTTACTGAAGTAGATCATGCTGCAAATGCCATTGCTACAGGTCGGGTTTTAAATCCTGTTAGCACAGTCTTTTTCGAATATTCACAGTTTGAAGCACTATTGCTTGTTGAAAATCCGCTGGTGGGTCTGGACTTACCTATTAAAATGATGTTTTATCAGAATGAAAATTCTGAAGTTTTTGCCGTTTATAATTCTGTTCCGTATTTGACTTCCCGATACGGGCTCGAAGGATCAGATCACTATAACGAACTTGCTACAAGTCTCAGGGATCTCGCAAATGCAGCCACTAATGCCGAAGTTAAATTTTCGGCAAATGCGACAGTAGATTTTGAAGAAGGAATTACCTCTTTAGAAAGTGCCCAGAACTTTAGTGAAACTTTTGGGGCCCTTAGAAGTGCGATTTCTGTAAATGAAAATTTAGATATTATCGCACAGGTAAATCATCAGGCTACTGCTGCGGCCGAAAATGTGGAAATTCCCCCTTCAACTTTAATTATATTTTCTTATCCCGAACTGGAAGCGCAACTCATGCAGGAGTCGCAAACTGTAGCATTGGACCTGCCGCAAAAAATATTGGTTTGGCAGGACGAAGAGGAGGTGGTGCATATTTCGTACAACGATCCCGATTATCTTATTCAGCGGCATGTTTTAACAGGAAATTCCGAAGAGCTTCAGCAAATTGTGCAAATCCTGGAAGATCTGGCTTCTGTTGCTTCAGGAAATTAGTTGGTCCAGAATTCCTTCAGCTTATAAATTTCCGAAGAATAATAGCATTCACTGCATTTCGAGAAGGACCAGAGGCAATCGATGAAATCGGTTAGCATATGGAAAAGTAGTCCTATAAAAATCAGTCTTAGAATACGGTGTTTTACGATAATACTTCCGAAGAGATACACGATAATTGCCATTTCTGAATGCAGGGGATGATAACCTATTCCGCAGCGATCGGGATCAAAAATTGGCGTGGCAACAAGATGATCAAGATCCACCAGCATCGTCGCCAGCAGGATAAGGTAAGCCTGTTTCCAGTTCCTGCGATCCACCAGCCATGCGATATACACAATGGCTACAAAATGAAGAAAATAATGTACCAGAGTTTGGAGCATAGGCGCCGGAAGATAATTTAATTCTTATCAGTTTTTTCCTCTTCCTCTGGTTCGTCTGGCTGGAGCAACTTGTTAAGTTTTCTGTTTAATGCTATATATCTCCAGATACCAACCGTTATAAAAAGTACACATATAAAAAGGGATAAATAGCCAAGCCACTTTACGTGGTCATATTCTTTAATCTGCAGGAGTGCCAGTCCACCAATAAGTAAATAAAGGGAAGCTCTTATATAAGAAAGAACGGTACGTTCGTTGGCTAATTTGGTGCGTTCCAGGGCCAGGTGTTCTCGAATGAGTTTTTCGTCAATGATCCTGGTTTTAAACGGGTTATGTAGTTTTACTTTTCTCATTTCAAAAAGGAAAAAAAATGGGTATTATAAAAGACGCAGCGATCCAGATTATAAAATTTAAAGGTGTTCCAAATTTAAGAAAATCATTAAACTTATAATTTCCGGGAGCATAAACCATCGTGTTTACCGGATAACTCACGGGAGTCATAAAAGTTAACGAACAGGCGAACATCACCCCAATTAAAAACGGCTTTTCACTTACCGTCATGGCCGAGGCAAGGCTAATTACAATTGGTGACATTAAAGCCGCCGCAGCTTTGCTGGACAGAACGTTTGTTGAGAGAAAGGTAACAAGAAAAATAAGACTTAGCGTGATCCTGGGATCCAGACCGCCCATATTTTCAAAAACAAAGTCTGAAATAATCTCTGAGCCGCCGGTTTTCTCCAGCGCATTACCCATAGAAAGTACCCCGGCCATCATAAATATCACTTTCCATTCTATGGCCTCATAAGCTTCTGAAGGTTTTAAAACCGCCAGGATCACCAAAAGCAGACTTCCCACCATGGCACTCATAAGAATAGAAGTGAGGTTAAACGCTGCAACCGTAACCACACCAATAATGATAAGTAGCGCCGGGATCGCCTTGCGGTAATTAATGTTCCGGTTTTGATATTCTGAAAGCGTTACCACCAGTTTTCTGGCAGATAAGGTGTTGATATTTTTTTCTGAAGCAAATAGAAGCATCATATCGCCTTCCTTCAGTTCTACGTGGGCCACATCCTGGGTAATCGTTTCTTTTCTATGCCTTATCGCCAGGACAGAAGCATAGTAAGTATTCCGGAAGTTTATTTCTGTAAGGGATTTTCCGGCAAGATCAGATCCATAAGGGATCATCACTTCATAAACTTTCTTCTCTTCTTTAGATTCTTCAGCAGGCTTAATTTCAGAAATATCTTTTTTGTCACCAATTACCGCATAATGCCGGTTTGTTTTGAGTTTGGAGAGACATTCTGGATCTGTAAGCACCTTTATTAAATCACCCTCTCGCAACATTGTATCGGCATTAATTTCATAAACGTGGTGATGTTTGCGCTTAATGGTCAAAATCTGTGCTTTGTAATCACGTACCAGTGCGGATTTTCCTATTGAATGATCTATATCTGGATTGCCTTCAGAAAGTTCAATTTCAGACATATATTTTTCCGCTTGTTTCTTTAAACCGGACTCTTCTGCACTCTCTCTCTGCGGAAGTAAAATTGGAGCTACAATAAAAATATAGGTAAGACCTACGGCGAGCAGGCACAGCGCCGGAAGTGCAAATTCAAACATGTCGAAAGCTTCAAGTCCGCTCTCCTGTGCAATTCCGCTAACCAGGATGTTTGTGGAAGTACCAATTAATGTACAGGTTCCGCCGAAGAGTGCCGAAAAAGATATTGGAATCAGCAATCGCGACGGACTTATTCCTGTCTCGCGGCAAACCAATAAAGCCATCGGGATCATAATCGCGACTACTGCAGAATCGTTTATAAATGCAGAAAAAACTGCCGCTGTGGCACAAAAAGTAATAAGCGCCAGCAGGTAGTTAATTTTGGCAATTCTGATGATTTTACTGCTGAGACCGTCAATTATCCCCGATTTAAAAACCGCTGCGCTAATTACAAACATACAGGCGAGGGTAATCGTGGCGGGATGATTAAAGCCCGAAAATCCCTCCTCCGGACTCAGCACCCCCGAAACTATAAACAGCGCCATAATGAGAATAGAAGTAGTGTCTATCGTAAAGTAATCCTTTACAAATAGAATAATCCCAATGAAAATAATAGCAACCGTTAGGTAAAGTTCCATGGGATGAAAATAAGCTTTTTAGATTGTTACATCTAAAATTATTTTTAATGGAATTTGCACATCTTTTCCAGAATATGAGCGCAGCGAACCACGAGCAAAACTCCACAACCGACAACAGACAACTCACAACTTTTTTCCAACTCCAAACTAAGAGCGCAGCGACTCAAAAAACTACCGTCTACGAACTACCGTTTAAGAACTTAATGCGCCATACACCCGTGTCCCTGTTCATGCCAGTCAAACGCCGGACTGTAACGATTATTTTCCCAATAGAAATTTCCTCTCTCTTTCGGATTATTGCCAATCTCGTTCATCGTTTCGGCGTCATAAAGTCGGCCGTTTATCATCGTATAGATTATTGTGTTGGAATTCTGAATATCTTCTAACGGATTCTCTTCCATTACCAGCAAATCGGCTAGTTTTCCTTCTTTCAGGGAGCCTATTTCACTGTCCATTCCAATGTATTCGGCAGAATTAATAGTAGCAGTTTTTAAAGCTTCCAGATTGCTCATGCCGCCCATCTGGATGAGCCAGAGTTCCCAGTGTGCGCCTAATCCCTGCAATTGTCCGTGAGCACCCATGTTCACTTTTACGCCTTCGTCAGAAAGTTCTTTAGCCGTTTCTGAAACCAGGATCGGTCCGTTTTCGTATTCTTCCTGTGGCACCATCGTGCGGTGGCGCGAGCGGGAATCTACTATCTGACGCGGAGTGAAATTCAGCAGTTTTTCATTTTCCCATACATTCGTCTTTTCATACCAGTAATATTCCCCGTTTATTCCGCCATAATTCACGATAAGCGTAGGAGTGTAGCCGGTTTTGCTTTCGCCCCACAGCGTTTTTACATCCTTGTAAACCGGCGCAATAGGGATGTTGTGTTCAATCCCGGTATGGCCGTCCACGATCATGTTCATATTGTGTAAAAATGTACTTCCACCTTCCGGAACCACGTTCATGTTCAGTTCTTTTGCGGCAAGTAAAATTTGCTGACGTTGCTCCCTTCGCGGCTGATTATAACTTTTTACTGAAGTCGCTCCAAAAGCTTTTGTTCTTCGCAAGGCAGATCTCGCGTCGTCCAGGCTGTTGATCACCGCTTTAAAATCCCCTTCGGCGCCATAAAGGATAATTCCGGTGGAATATAATCTCGGTCCTACCATATCTCCGCTTTTTATTAATTCCGAAATTCCAAAAACCGTCTCACTCAAAGCGGAAGGATCGTGCGCGGTGGTCACACCAAAAGCAAGATTAGCATAACTTGGCCAGTGTTGTTTCGGCGTAAGTCCGTATCGAAAAGCACCAATATGAGCATGTGCATCTACCATTCCCGGCATAATCGTCTTTCCGGATGCATCGTAAATTTTGGCAGTTTTCGGCACATTAATTTCTTCAGAAGGTCCAATCGCAACAATTTTATTGCCTTTTATCACAATCGTGCCGTTTTCGATCACTATATCGCCTTCCATAGTGATAATCCGGGCGTTGGTAAAGGCAATTTGCCCTTCCGGAACGTCTGTTTTTACTTCCAGGCCTATTTTTTGGCCATTTTCGGTAATTGGAGCAATAGAATCGGGCGAATTTTTCAGAAAAGTGAAGCGTTCCGAAACTTTATTGGTGAAATATTCGTCGCCCAAAGTCCAGTGTATATTTTGGCTATTATTGGACCAGTGCAAATTAATGCCCGCGTCTTTAGTAATTTGCGTTACGGGAACAGACTTCGTATTCTCGTTCAATTCGATCGTTTGGCCGGTCATCACCAGCGGCGCGATATAAACCTTGTGCAGGTTCGAAAATGCGATCCATTTATTATCGGGGCTGGGTAAAAGTCGGTTAGCGTATTTGGATTTTACGTGAGTACGCTCGTCTTCGCCGTTAAGGTTTACACTTCTCAGGTTTTTCTCGAGGTCACCAAAAAAGTAGCCGCCGGTCTGAAAGAAAACCCTGCTGTCGTCCACATTAAAAACCGGAAAATCGCCCTCTTTACTAATCTTTCTAATGTTTTCTCTGGAAGCGCTCATCAAGTAGATTCCCGGTTCTTTGCTAAAAACCTGACCCTGGTCGCTGTTCCCGCCTTCCCTCGCAAAAGCGATCATTTTTCCATTATTTGAAAACGACGGATTCCGATAAATACCTTTTTTAGACGTAAGCGTAGTTTCGTTTCCACCGGAAACGGAAATCTTTTTAATGCTTCCCATTCGCTCGTCGTCCCAGGTCACATAGACGATTTCTTTCCCATCAGCAGAAAAATCGGGTTCAAATTCAAAGTCTTCAGAATTAGTAAGACGCTGAGGTTTTCCGTTGGGCAGTTGTTTCTTCCACAGGTAACCCACTGCGTTAAAAACCAAAGTTTTTCCGTCGGGAGAAGTTACCGCATGGCGAATCACCTTCGGATTAAAAGTTTCAGAAAAAACCTCGTGATCTGTATGTAAAGCATCGGCAATCTGGATAGTGGTATTCACCTCAAACGGAATATCTTCCACCTCGTAAGTATCGATATTTGCCTTTTTGATGCCGCCTTCACTCCAAAAAACAAGTTCCTTATTATTTGGCATCCAGCTAAAACCGGGATAAACGCCAAAAATCGCCCAGGCTTCCTGCTGGTCTTTGCTTAGCTGATCGTATACCGGCCATTCCTGGCCAGTTTCCAGATCGTGAATATAAAGCACAGATTTGGTGCGGACTCGTTTTACAAAAGCCAGTTTGGAACCGTCTGGTGAAACCTGTGGCCGCGCAGCACCGCCGGGACCGCCTGTAATCGTGGTATTTTCTCCCGTTTCAAAATCGTATCTTTTGATCACGTAGATCTGTTTATTGGGATCTTTGTTATACTGAAAATTGCCGCCGGGATACATATCTTCGCTGTAATAAAGGTAGCGGCCATCGGGCGAAATGCTCGGCTCGTTTACGTCCTGCTGATCGTTTTTGCGCTCGGTAAGCTGAATTCCGCCTTTGCCTGCCAAATGATATTGCCACATTTCGCCGGCGCCCAGGGAACGTCCCGAGGTAAAGTGTTTACGGGCGATAATGGAATTTCCGTCTGCAGTCCAGACGGCATTATTTAGTAGTCGGAAATCTTCTTCAGTGATTTGTTGGGCATCGCTTCCGTTCTTTTGCATTACCCAGATATTGTCGCCACCGCCGGCATCGCTGGTAAAGGAAATCCTGGAGCCATCAGGGCTAAACCGCGGCTGCACCTCGTAGGCCATTCCGGTTCTTAGCGCTGTGGCTTTCCCGCCGGTAATTGGCATACTGTAAATATCGCCCAGCAGGTCAAAAACTATGGTTTTCCCGTCGGGGCTTACGTCCAGGTTCATCCAGGTACCTTCGCTGGTTTGCAACGGCACTTCCTTAATATTCCAGTCGGCAGGATAAGGATTAGAAACATCCCATTTGGTATCGTCTTTCTTTTCTTCTTCCTGTGCAAATACTGCTGAAGAAGATAGCAACAGTAGTAGCGCAGGCAATAATTTGTTAAGCATTATGAGTGGTTTTTAAGAGGGCTAAATATAGCGAATGTTTTGAAGTTTTGCAGAGCGAAGTGAGGGGAGGAGGAAGCTGAAGAATCTAAAAATTTAAAGTTGTTTAAGATTAGGTTGAAAAGTTTTTCGTACAAACTTTTCAGGTTTAATAATTTAGCTTAGTTTTAACAAAATTCCCTACGATTTTTTAGATTGCGATGTGCTGGTGCTAAAAGAGAAATTTTGGCGCTGGTGCGTTTATTAAGTTGTTGTGGACAATGCAAAAAAGAAAATAGGATGATTACAAAATTCAAATCCATAAATAATCTTGCTGTTTTTAAAAATTTCAGTTGGGACGCAAATATTAGAGATAAAGGGAATAACGTTGTACCATTTAAAAAGATTAATATTTTCTATGGACGTAACTATTCGGGAAAAACTACTCTTTCAAGAATTATAAGAGCATTAGAGACAGGTTCCATTTCTGATAAATATGAAAATCCTCAATTTGAAGTAAGTATTCAGAGTATAGCAGATGCTAATCAAGATAATTTAGCCAACCATGGAAAAAAAATAAGAGTATTCAATGAGGATTTCATAAAAGATAATCTCCGTTTTATAGTCAATTCAGAGGAAAGCATTACACCTTTTGCTATAATTGGAGGTAATGCTACGATTGAAACTGAAATCCAGGCACTAAAGGATGAATTAGGAGTTGATGAAGAAGATGAGGAAAGTGGATTTTATCTTGAATTGAAGAACGCAACAACTATTGCAAATACCGCTTTACAAACTTATCAAAATAAAAATGATAGCTTAAATAGCCAATTGAGTTTTAAAGCTACCAACAATCCAAATGGAATTAAGTACAAATCTGAAAAGTTTGGTGACCAAAATTACAACATCAATAAATTACAAGCAGATATTGATGTTGTCTTGAATTCAAGGTTCAAACCTTCTACAGATGAGGAAATAGAACAAAAACTTTCTTTATTAAAGGAAAGTGTAAATTCAGACATTCAAGCAATAGCAAAACCGAAGATTGACTTTGACATTCTCAATTCAAAAGCTAAAGAACTTGTAACTAAATCAATAAGTAGTTCGGATAAAATAGAACAACTTTTAAAAGATGCTATTATTAATCGATGGGTTAAAGAAGGAAGACAAATCCATAAAGATAAACTTCAAAATTGTTCATTTTGTGGTAATCAAATATCTCAAGAACGTTGGGAAGAACTTGAAAGTCATTTTGACGAAGAATCAGAGAAATTAGAAAAAGATATTGACCATTTAATTTCTGAATTGGATATTCAAATTAATCGTATAGGTCTACTAATACCTATAAACAAGAACATTTTTTATTCAAAGTTTCACTCGGTTTTAGATAATCTGATTTTGAAAAGGCAACAATTAATTGACGGTATAAAAGCTGAATTAATTAGGACTAAAAAATATCTTCAAATACGAAAAGATGACTTATTGAATCCAAAAGAATTTGTTGAAATCAGTGATAAGAGTATTGAGCTCGAAGAATGTTGGACAACATTTGAAAACTTTCGAAATCAAGCAAATGATTACAGCAATTCTTTAGGAAGTGAGCAAGCAGAAGCAAAAAAAATGCTTCGTTTAAGGGAAATAAGTGATTTTGTAGAAACTATTCAGTACGTTAAAGAAATTGCAGAAATCCAAGTCTTAAAAGATTCTTCAGATATAGAAACAAAAAAGAAAAAAGAGATAGAGAATAAAATTCAACAGCAAAAATTACAGATTGAAGACAAGGAAAGGTTGATGAAAGATGAAGAAAAAGGTGCTTTAAAGGTTAACGAATATTTGAATAATTTTTTCGGGCATGATTTCCTAACATTGCAGGCATTAGAAGAAACAGATAAAAAAGTTAGGTTTGAAATTGTTAGGAATGGAAATAAAGCTCATCATTTGAGCGAAGGCGAATGTAGCTTAATTGCATTCTGCTATTTTATGGCCAAACTCGAAGACATAGAAACCAAAGGTAGCAAACCTGTTATTTGGATAGATGACCCAATTTCGAGTTTAGATAGTAATCATATATTTTTCGTTTATAGCCTGATCAATGCAGAGATATTTGCTAAACAAGAATTCGAACAAATTTTCCTATCCACACATAATCTTGATTTTCTAAAATATTTAAAACGGCTACCAAGTGCTTTAAATAAAAATGAATGCGGTTATTTTCTAATATCAAGAGATAAAGAAAATAGTAAGATCAGAATAATGCCAAGATATCTGAAAGACTATGTAACAGAGTTCAATTTTCTATTTCACCAAATTTATAAATGTTCAACTGCAGATGAAGATGATGAAGACCAACATAATTTGTTCTATAATTTTGGAAATAATACCCGTAAATTTTTAGAAGCATTTCTTTATTATAAATACCCAAATGCTAACGACCAACTTGAAAAGCTAACAAAGTTTTTCGGAGATAATAGACAAGCTTCTACTATGACTGACCGAATTAATAATGAATTTTCGCATTTAGAAGGATTGTTTGAAAGAAGTATGACGCCAATCGACATTCCTGAAATGAAAAAAACAGCTACATTTATTTTGGACAAAATTAATGAAAAAGATAGTGAGCAGTATGATGCATTACTTATGAGTATAAGGATTGAATAGAGGGGAAAAAGCACCGCCAACAACAATGAATAACTCAAATTGAGGAATTCTCTCTCAAAAATGCAGGAAAAGAACCAGAGGAAGAAAAAGATTTAATCCTAATCTTTGTAAATCGCGTTAATTGTAAAAATACCTTTGAAGATACAGAATAAACTGCTTCCATAGCTCCTTTAGTCTCCCTTTTTAAGCACAAAAAATGCATGAGAATCCTTCGAAGCCGACAATTCCACACCCCAACCGTAACATCTCAACTATAATCGTGACAAACATGTAAAGTGATAAATATGAAAGCATGGAATTTTCAGGTAAAAAGCAGCCCTAAAGAGATTGGCAAAAGACTAGAATCCTCCCTGGGATCTGCTGGAAAATTTGTATTTAATATAAATGATGATAAGATAAATTCAGTCAGGTTTAAATTACGAAAACGAATGCTCCTTGGCTTTGAACTGAATTCCCAGAATCATCTTATTGTTAACGGAAAAATACTAAAAGCAGGTACCGGCAATAAGGCTGATGTAAAAATTTACTTTACGCCACACATCTTGTCGAAATTGGTGATTTTTGCAAATATTATTCTGGGGCTGGGCTTTTTAGCTGCGGTAATTTTAGAAGTAAATAGCCATTCCTATATGTTTATAATCGGAGCGATATTCTTGGTAACAGGAATTTTATTATGGCTTCATTTACAGAAAACATTTGAGGAGCATGTTCAGGAATATAAGACGTTGCTTTCGGACGTATTAAAATCATAATAATTAAAGATCAAACATTTTACTTACACAGAACAATCAAGGTATCTAACAGAACATTACACATGACAAAAAAATTACATTCCGTAAGCTTAAACCCTTTTCTCAAACTCATTCTATTGCTAATTGCCGTTAATCTTTCAAGTTGTAGCGGTGATGAAGATCCTATAGAAGTTGATAATGAAGCAACGCTATCCTTAGCAGTTAAAAGCGAAGATACTTTGTGGAATCAGGTATCACTTGATTATACTGTTGAAGCTACAAATTTTGAGCCTGTGATAAATTTACTTGTCGACGGCGAGTTTATAAGCGCACATGAGAATGGTGATCCTATAACCTTAAATACAAAGAACTTTACAGATGGAACACACGACATAACTCTGGACGTTCTGGATGGTGAAACTTCGGTTAAATCAACATCAGTTGAAGTTAACTTTTTAAATACATTGGCTGTTGTTGATTATGGTGAATATTTGAATGAAAATACTACTGGATATATATTAGTGGATTTTAATGGAGAAACAATTGCTTATGAAGAGATAACTAATAACGCTACCATCACAATCTCAAGACCAGATGATTTTAATGAAGATTATTTTAATGTAAATTATATCACTTTCACTCCGTGGTATTATAGTATTCGTGCCATTAAAAATGTGCACTATTTGGAAGAAGAATATGGCAATTATGTAAGTAGTAATGGTACAGAATATGACTTTCAGATAATAAATCTTCCTACAGAATATGATTATTATAACGTGGCTGGTCCCTATGGTATGGGTGCTGGGCCAATTGAATATGCGGGTATAAGCTTAGAATCAGAATATACTCAATACGCCACAACATCTAATGAGGATTTCTATTTATACGTTAGAGAACCAGATAAAAATAGCTATTTGTATATAGAAGATTTAAATACAATGGGAAACAATGCGGTATATGACTTTGCAGAAGCAAGTACAGAAATGGACTCCTATTCTCTAAATTTTGCAAATCCTCTTGTAAGTTTGGGTGTTGGAATGGCTGGGCCATCCGATAAATATAAAACTGTTTACCTGAAGCTCACGGGTTTGGATCCTGTAACCTCTTTAACCTTTAGTTTACCTCGCCTTGAAGATTTCGAAAAATATAATAGCTATAACATAAATCAGACGCTTCGGATCAATGATAAGTATTTGTCAATCAACGATGAAAATGATCAATTTAGAATCAAAGAACCAATTGACTTAGATTTTACTTACACCAGTCCTGCTTTAGGACAAATGGACCTGGATATAACGGGTGATTATGATGAGGTAAGATATAATGTAGAATATCAAAAATCAGATTTCACAAGTTTAAGTTGGAGGGTAAGCTATAAAAATTACAATGGCGATCATACTTTTCCATCGATTCCCGAAGAGATCATTCCTGATTTTGAAAATTTTATAAGCGAATTCAATTATGATTTTACTGTCGTGAGAGTTTCAAAAACAGATGAAGAAGGAACTAAATATCAACTTTATAACTAAAAATTTAACTGTTGTTGAGCTAAACAGACTTCTGGAAAGCCAATATACAAACCTGGAATTCTCTGTCGATTTTTCAGAAATGACAAAAAAAATTAAAACAAGAAGCTCAACTTAAGAATAAAAATGAATAACATTAAATCCTTTCAGGAAATTCAGGGCTTCTTGTCTGTTGGATATATTTATTTAATTGTATTAGGGATTTTAAACGAGACGCTTTACTATAACCAAATTGGGATTAATATTTTAAATTATTCCAGCATATTAGATGTTCTAATAAGTCCAATTGCTAATTTAACCTCAAGCATTTTGAGCTTATGCATTTTCATTGTCTTAATCTTTCTTGTTATAAAGTTGCCTGGATTTTTAGCAAAAAATAAAGACAGGAACTGGTCTAAAAAAGTATTGAAAATAGATCCAGATTTATCAGCAAATGAAATAGAATCTTCTTTTTTTAAAGTTTTTCTAATCATGATTTCAGTGGGGCTACTTGGTTTTTTCGTAGGTACCGGAATCACAAAAGGAATTTACACATCAAAAAGAATTAATGAAGGAGAAATAGAATATAATGATAAATTGAATTTAATAAATGGAGAAAATGCTGATATTAAAATTCTTGGAACAAATAGCTCCTTCATCTTTTATTTAACACCCGAAATTAAAACAGTAAGCATAACACCAATTGAAGGAATAGTAGAAAGTATCGTAGATAGTAAATAAAACGTTCTTTAGTAATATATAAAAAGAAGATTTTTAACCTGTCTCGAATCGAAACTTCCTGCTCACTCCCAGCGCCTGGTTGCCTTTCGCTGTTCCTTTTGATCGGAAACCTGCGGGAAAAATCATTCCTGAAATCTGGCACTGCTTACCCATAATTGGCAAATCCAGACGCAACCTTTAAGTCCTTAGAGCATCTAAATAGATATGAATAAAAAAATATTCCCAATCCTCTTCTTCCTATTGGCAACTTTTATAAGTTGTGATCCTGAGGACGAGGAAGCTGAACCTTATTATTTCATGTCCGCAACGATCGATGGTGCTTCCTGGGAAACATCAGGCGTTGGGCATGCCCGGTTTTCAACCGAATATTGGTATCCAGAGGAGAGTTACAGGATCGATATTCATGCGGAAAATATGTACGTTAATCCCCAACCTTTGGATCGTGGAAAAGAGATTCGCTTTAATTTTGGATTTGTACCAGAGCCGGGCAAGTATTATTTTGATAATGAGGGAAGTGTTCAGGCAGAGTCGGGAGTTATTGGCGTTTTTACACATTGGAATCAAAATCACTATGCTTATAAATGGAGCGAAAGTGGATTTATTGAAATTGAATCAATTTCCAGAGATTTAATTTCCGGAAATTTCTCATTGACGGTTAAAGGTGATGCAGCAAACCCAGGAATTACTACTATTACTGAAGGGAAATTTAATGTGCTTTACAGGGGCGGGACTGGAAAAGCTTGGGAAGGCCCGGAATAGTGAATGCACAGGCTGTTTTTATACACTCATTAGAACACATTTTTTGAAATAATTAATAGATAATTACCAACTATGAAATTCAACTACATCATTTTTACCTTTCTTTTTTTATTTATTACAAATACATCTAAAGCTCAGGATTTAAACAAAATCTTCTTAGAAGCTGAAGCTGTAACGAAATATTCTGTTGGGGAAACAAAAAGGGATGTGATTTATTATGAGCCAAGTTTCACCATTGATGTTCCACAGATCTCCACTCACAAAAATCCCATCTATGGCCTGAATATTAGTCTTAACTACCAATTAAATTCAAATTTTTCCGCAGGCTTTGGATCTGGGTTGAACTTTGTTTTCGAACAACGGCCGGATTTCGCAAATGAATATCATACTAAGATTATGGCTCCGTTTTTTGCCCGCTTTAGATACCAGACAGATTTAAGCACCAATCTGATTTTTATATCAGATATAAACGCCGGATATCAATACGTGGATTTTAAACACGGCAATACAGAAAATGGATTTCTTTTTCAGGAAAGCGGAGGGTTACTTTTAAATCTTGATCTTGGATTGGGCTTGAAAATTGCCAAATTTACACCACTTTTAAAAGCAGGATATGAACTAAATCAATCAAATCACGAGAACAGTTTAGGATGGATTGCAGGTTATAACTATGAAGATAAGATAGAATACAGAACTTACTATCACCTCCTCAAGCTGTCCTTAAGTTTAAGGTTATAAATTAAAAGCTTTGGAAAACCCGAAAGAAAAAATGGGTATGTTTACTAAGTTGTTGTGCGTAAGTCTTGAAAAAATTAGAACTAATGAAAAACATTGGACTTTTATTTATAATCTTTAATGGTATACTTATTCTGAACTCGTGTTCAGAAGATGATGCTCAACCCTGTCCGCAAACTGAAGTCATTTCTATGCAAATCAACGGCCAAGTAAAGCAATTTCATATTGATGGAAATGGAATTGATCTGGATCGCGACGGTTCAGGCCATACTTTAAGTTTATGGTTGTCTACTGGAGTTTTCCAACCGCAGCAGGACTCCTATGCTATAACTATAAAACTTCCGTATAAAAAAACAGGCACTAACATTATTGAGAAATTTAATTATTTTCGGGTTCAAAATGGTAGTTCCGCAGAAAGTGATTTTGTTGAAGGAGAATTACAAAGTGAAGTAATAATTAATACAAATTCTTGTTTTAGCGCTACGTTTTCTGGACGTACCATAGTCGATGGCAATGAGATTGTTATAACTGAAGGAACAATTACTCATATTTATAATGAACCGTTTGAGTGACAAGCACTGTTGCCAACATTATGAAAAACAATTTAGTAAATAATAAACCAATGAAAATGCTAAAGAAGCAAATCCTAGTAATTCTCTTTTTCGTTCCTTTGATATTCTCTTGCAGTGAAGACGACGATAATGTAATTGATGAATTACCGGCTAAAACACAAACAGGTGAACAAACATTGGGATTTTCCATAGATGGTGAAAATTTTATATCTAGTGGTACAGGAAATTCAGGTCCAAGAGGATTTTACCAGGAGGTTAGTAATAAGAATTTTCTGCATATTGTTTCTGAATTTGAAAAAAATAATGAATGGACCTCAATTTCAATTTATGGAGCGGACATTAGTGCATTAGAAGAAACTGATTACAAAATAGGAGAGAGAGTAGATACTAAAATTTGGGGAGGTATTACTATAAATTTTGGTGATACAGATGCTTACTTTACAACAGATGAAATTACCGGAACTTTAATTATTACTAAGTTCGACAAGGAAAATCATATTCTAAGTGGTGAATTTGAATTTGATGCTGTAAATGAAGATGGAAGTCAGATTAAAGTAAAAAACGGACGGTTTGATTTAAATTATATTGCAGAAACCACCACTGTAAGTAACAACTTGTAAAAACATGGCTATAACCTTTTACAGTCGAAATTCTCGTTTGCTTGCGACGCCTGGCTGAGTTCGCTGTTCCCTGGGTTAATCAGACTTGCCAGTCGTCACAGTAAATAACGATTGTAAAACATTATGAATTGTAAAAATTGCAATAAAAAAGTACATCTCAACTACTGTGACAACTGCGGACATCCTGTTCATGTAAAACGGATTAACGGACAATACGTTCTCAAGGAGATTCAACAAGTACTAAACTTTGAGAAAGGTATTTTTTACACCATCTGGGAATTATTGATACGGCCTGGAGAGAATGTAAGGCATTTTATTACCGAAAATAGGAGCCGGCTGGTAAAACCAGTTATATTCATCATCGCAACTTCTTTAATATATTCACTTGTGAACGACTTTTTTCTTATTGAAGATGGTTATGTAAGATATGATGGAGTTGAAGAATCTACCACAGTGAGCATACTTCAATGGATTCAGGGCCACTATGGATATGCCAACCTTATAATGGCAATATTTATTGCCTTTTCAACAAAATTATTTTTCAGGAAGTATGGCTATAATTTTTACGAGATCCTAATTTTGCTATGTTTTGTGATGGGAATGGGAATGTTGTTTTTGGCCATTTTTGGAATTCTAGAGGGACTCACAAATTTTGGCCTGATGCAAATAGGAGGTATTTTATTTATCATTTATTTTACCTGGGCTATAGGACAGTTTTTTGAAAGGAAAAAACCGTTAAACTATTTTAAAGCATTTGCTTCTTATATGTTGGGGATGATTACGTTTATGCTTTGCGCAATTCTTTTGGGAGCATTAATTGATCTAATAATAAAACTTTAAATATGGAAAATAAAAAAGCACCGGTATTTGCTGTTGCAGTTTCAGCCGTCATTATTGGGGTGGCGCTATTTGAAGATTTCGACTTTCAGAACCTCAGTTTTGAAAAACCAGCATTAGCAGTTGTTTATGCTCTTACGCTGGGTTTCTGTATCTATGTTTTAATCAGGCACGTGGTTAAGAAATGAATTTCCCGGAAGGTCGATAATTGCCGTTTTTGAGCACTCATTAAAATCCATTCGGCCGGCAGAATCTTTTATGAAGATAATTAAATACACACATTTCATTTTTAATGAAATTTCAACGCAACCTATTAGCCTTTGCTGCATCTGGTAGTATATAGTTATGGAAAATAATGGGTGCTGATGTTTACGACTTCTCTCCCGGGATAGGTTTAGGTAGCAAATGGGTTACTAACAGCGGACTTATTTTTAAGATTCATGCTGGCTGGGGAAAACAATATGTCTCAACTAAAATTGAAAAGAATGAAATTTACTAATATATTCTTGGGATTGTTTTTATTCCTTGGTTTTGTGTCGTGCAGTAACGACGATGATTTTATAGAAGAAGAACAAAGATCAAAATCTTACGAATTGATCTCAGTACAATGGAAGCTAGACGAAAACGATGGACAAAGTATAGTAGAGAAAAAGCTTCCTGAGTATTATTTTCGGAACGATTCCGATACTATTATGGAGGTGGTTATTGAGCCTCTTAAGGATTTACAAGGCAGCTCGATATTTAAATTTAATGATTCGCTCACCTTTGCAGAACTACATTATCCGGAAGTTGAGGTGTCCGTTCCAGGAGAGCTAAGTTTATTATCTGAAAATTACGTTTACCTGGGCGGAGGTGTCAGAGTACCTTTAACACAAGAAGAGTCATTTTTCCCTTTTTTCAGGTCTTTCACGAGTACCTTCACCCTCACAGAAAGAACTCAGCTGACATCAAATTGCACTGTTTTTCTCAGAAAAAATAAAGCCACTTTTTTAGCGACGTTCAGGGAAACAACTACCGGGGAAACCTTAGAACTTGACGGTACCTGGACAGGTTTGTTTTTTAATAATTTAGAAGAGCATTCTGTATTAGAGGAGATTGATTAATCAGATTCCTAATTGAATCAGTCTTCATGAAAACGGATTTTTTTTAAAATTGTCGCTAGGCGTTTTAAAGATATATATGACAGTGAACTTGCGAAGTGGATTGTTACCGCAACCAAGACTGAAGAGCGGAACGGATAAAAATTCCGGTAGAATGTAAAGCAGCATGGGAAATGGAGGATGGCAGGTGGACCTGGTTAAAACTGAAAGTAACAAACATACAATACTCCCAAAATGCGCTGTTTCAGAATTAGAATACAAACGTCTGTATTTTTCTTAAGGTCGATAATTGCCAAATTTTAAGGTCGTCTTTATTCCACCAATTAGATACTTAGGAGTGTTGATTATTTCCTTATGCGCAACCAATAAAAGCCTTGTGTAAGATTCTGATTTACAGTGAAATATTCTATCTTTATGATGTCTCTGTGCTGAAAAGCAATTAGTATTGCCTTTGTTGGCGGTTCTGCAAGAATGAGATGAGTATTTATAGTGGAATAATTAAAAATAAATGAAAGCCTTTACAAAAACAAAATATGGCGGTCCGGAAATTCTTCAATTGGAAGAAGTGGAAAAACCATCTTTAAAAGAAGGTCACATTCTCGTAAAAGTAATGGCGAATTCGGCCAACCCCGCTGACTGGCATATTATTCGGGGAAAGCCTTTTCTTGCACGTTTCGCTTTTGGTCTGTTTAAGCCGAAGAATAAAATTCCGGGGATTGATTTTGCCGGTATTGTGGAAGAGGTAGGAAAAGATGTAGAGCATTTTAAAACAGGAGACCGGGTTTTTGGAGAGATAATTAAAGGTGGGGCTTTTGCTGAATATATTTGTGTGCCGTCAAAGGTATGTGGTATCATGCCGGAAAGATCAGATTTCCCTGAAATGGCCGGTGTGCCTGTGGCTGGATTGACGGCCCTGCAGGCGCTTATCACTCACGGGAACATTAAAGAAGGAGATTCTGTTTTGATAAATGGTGCTTCGGGAGGTGTTGGTCATTTTGCTGTTCAAATTGCAAAAGCCTTTGGCGCTAGAGTAACCGCTGTCTGTTCAGCTAAAAAAGTTGATTTTGTAAAAAACTTAGGTGCAGATCAGGTAATCGCCTATGACAAAGAAAATATTCATCAACACAATACAAAATACGACCTCGTTCTTGATGCCCATGGTAATCTCTTCTTTGGCGATTTTAAACGAATGGGACAACAGGGTGTTATGATAGGTTTCACCACCATGGGGCATATGATGTCAGTACTTATACGAAGTAAGCTGAAAAAATTCCATTTGGTCCAGTTTACAGCTGAAGCAAACATGAAAGATTTAGAGACATTGGCAAATATGATTCGGGACGGAAAAATTAAAGTGCATTTAGAAAAAGTCTACTCGTATAAAGAAATTCCGGAAGCCGTAAGGTACGTCGAAGCAATGCATACTAAGGGAAAAGTGGCAATGGTTTGGAAAAGCAATGACAGCTTTTAATTCCTTAAGTTATTTTTTAGCAGATTATGGCAACCATAAATGTATACCTCCAATTCAACGGAAATTGTGAAAGAGCATTTGATTTTTATAAATCTGTTTTTGGTGGCGAATATCAGTTTAAAGGACGATATAAAGAGCTTTCAGAAACAGCCAGGCAGAATATTCCGCATGCTACTGATGAACAAATTATGCACATTGCCTTACCAATCAGTAAAGAAACTATACTAATGGGAGCTGATGTTGTTGATCCCGAAAAAGATTCAACGCATTCGCATAGTGGCTTTTCTCTGTTTGTAAATGCTGATGATAAAAAGGAAGCCGACCGGCTTTTTGCAGCTTTATCTGATGAAGGTAAAGTGATCGTTTCTATCACCGATCAGTTTTGGGGTTCTTACTATGGTTTATGTACAGATAAATTCGGAATTAGCTGGAAGATTAGTTTTACGAATGAGAATTAGACAACGCGGCATGCAATTTTAATAACTCCTGAACCATGAAAACAATTTTTGACGAACAAATAAGAGCAGAATTGATTGAGAGAGTCGGGCAAATTAACGAAGCCAATACGGCGGAATGGGGAAAAATGAACGTTTACCAAATGCTAAGGCACAACATTTATTGGAATGGCTGGGTGTTGGGAAAAGATAATCCGGTTTATAAACAGGCTTTTTCCGGTAAAATCTTCGGAAAGATTGCTTTAAAGAGAATGATCAGGGACGAAAAACCTCTGGCGAAAAAGATTCCGACTTCTCCCCAATTCCAGGTGAAGGAAACTAAGGGCGACGTGAAATCTGAAAAAGCTGACTGGGTTTTGCTGATAAAAGAATACGCGAATTATAACAATCCGGATTTTATTCACGATTTCTTCGGAAAAATGACAAAGGAGCAGATTGGGCAGTTAGTCTATAAACACACCGACCATCATCTGAGACAATTCGGAGTTTGAAATGATAACAAAGGAGGATTCCGCTGCGGCCATTTATCTAAAAGTCTAAGGTTAAAAAGTCGATAATTGGCAATTTTCGGCATCCGTTAAAGAAGATTGTCAGAAATATTTCTGCATTTCCCTGAAGTCATGGAATCGGCGTTATCTTTTCGTAAATTCCTTCTTTGCACACTGATTTTTAATTAATTATTCTATTTTTAGATTCTTTTATTTTGGACCGGTTTAAGAACAGTGATGCCGGTCTTAAAATTCACTATTATCGGAAGCAATCCATCATGCGAAAAATAATCCTGAAAACAAGTCCGAAAGTTAGTGGGAAATTTGGCAATTATCCTGATGACGTTCGTGAGAAACTCCAGTTTTTGAGGGAACTGATTATTGAAACTGCAGAAGAAACCGAAGGTGTCACTGAACTGGAAGAGACCTTAAAATGGGGCGAACCCGCTTTTGTGACTAAGAACGGAAGTACCTTAAGAGTTGATTGGAAGGAAAAAACACCAAATCAATATGCCATGTACTTCCAGTGTAAGAGTCGGTTAGTGGATTCTTTCAGAATGGTATTTGATCAAAAACTGCAATTTCAAGGAAGTCGGGCAATCGTGTTTCAGATAAACCAAGAAATTCCTGTTTCGGAATTGAAAGAATGTATAAAAGCCTCTTTAACCTACCATAAGGTAAAACATCTGGAAACCCTGGGGATTCAGCAAACTATCTAAAGTTCGGGTAATAAAAAATAAAACTTAATGAATTCGAAAATTGCCATTTTAAGAGGTATAAACGTAGGAGGGAAGCGGAAAATTCTCATGGCAGATTTAAAAAACCTGTGTGGAGAATTAGGAATTACAAACGTACAAACTTATATCCAAAGCGGTAATATAATTTTTAGGGCTACAGATCCCAGTGTAGATTTGGAAAATAAACTGGAAACTGCAATCAGTGAAAAATTTGGATTCGAAGTGCCGGTGATCGTAAGGACTTCAGAAGAACTTCAGGAATTAGTAGATCAAAATCCGTTCTACAGTTTAACTACAGATATTAATAAGTTGCACCTGACTTTCTTAAAAGAGAAACCTGCTCAAGAAAATATTCAGCAAACAGAGTCTTTCGATTATAAACCTGACAGGTTCAAAATTCAGAATAAAGATGTTTTCATATACTGCGAAGGTAAATACCACCAGTCTAAATTGACCAATAACTTTTTTGAAAAAAAGTTAAAAACCGGCGCGACAACCAGGAACTGGAAAACAGTTTTAAAGCTGCTGGAGTTGAGTAAAGGATGATAAAAACAAAGGCAAATAGGAAAAATCGTCATCGCCCTCAACCTGAATAAAATATGGACAAATTACTTATACTCTTCTTCTTATTTTTGGGAATTACCCTCTCTGGACAGCAAATTGAATTAGATATCCATAATACCTCACTTGAAGAATATCTCCAAATGGAAGAGAAATTGGATAGCTATAGAATACCGGCAACTTCAAATCTTATTCTTCTTACCGGAGAGGCACTACCAATCGAATTCATCCGGGAAGAAAAGATGATTCCGAACCTTTATAAAAGTTATATTTTCAAAGCAAAAGACTCAATGATGATGGGCATGCATTATCGATGGGATGAAAGACGTCCTGGAAGAGTTGAGTTCAATTTTCCGAAGAACGGAAAATTTACAAGAGCTATGGTAGAACGGTTTCATCATTTAAAAAAAATGATTATTCAGAAATATGGAGAACCTACGGCAGAAGAAAATGTTGGTAATTCTATATTCGTTGGTCCGAATGATGTTTTAAGTAAAACAGAAAAGTGGCATCCAAATGATAGTACAGAAATTGAACTATCGACCAGTATTTATCAATTCAAAGTAGGTACGGATACCACCAGACAGTACCATAAAATACATCTATATATAAGGAACAGTAAAATAGAGAAAAGGGAAAGCAGGTTTAGTAAATTGATTATGTTGTCCAACGAATTTCTAAAAAGCTTAGATGAAAGAGATATTGCTAAATCCAGGGAATTCTTTTCAGATTCAATTCACAATACTTTTAGTAATAAACAATTAGTGGCATTAATGGATAACATAGATTTTAATCGTGAACCTAGATTATCTATTGCCGATCATTTTGGACACGCTGGAAATGAGGTTGCAGTACTACAATTCACTTATAAAGACGAAAATTCATATCCACCGGATGAGCCATTTAAAATTATTTTTGATATTGAAAATAAGATTATCGGAATAGTGCAAATTAGTGGCAAGGTGGAATCGCCCAATTAAGATTAAGATACTGTGGGGCTAAAAATGCTTTAGAATTAAAATTATAAATAAATTCCACGGAAAAATATAACAGCTCACGAGGGAGGGTTTCGCTCTGGATACGAAGACAGAAGTCGAGCAGGATTTTTATAAGAAAAGACTGAAAACCTCCAGTACCTACCTCAGTTCAATTTCCTGCTTTACAGTTTCTCCATTTTTAACTTCAAACTTCGCGTCTTTCCATTTTGGAGGGCCAAAGTTTGCGGGTGCATTATTGGAAACGCCATAATTTTCTTTTGGCATACCAATAAAATTTGTGTTCATTTCACCATCTGCATCTTCATCATGAAATAGCGAAATGGCATAAGTACCGTCGGGAACATCATCAAATTCCACTACTACTTTATCCTCTTTAATTTCTGATTTTCTGCCTAGAAATTCTTCTTTTAAAAAGGAATCTTCAGTGTTATGCAGTGCCACAAGAACATAGCCTTTATTAGATTCGAAATTGGTGATTTCCACTTCAATAGTATTTTGCGCATTCAGAAAAAAAGTTCCGAAAAGGAAAAAAATGAGCGCCGGGATTATTTTATTCATAACTTTCATATCATATTTGACCAAAGGAATTTACAATAATAGTTCCAAATATTTTGCGAGAGATTTGGTTAAAGTTTTAAATGAATTATGTAAACCTAAAAATCCGATATGAAAACAACCATTCAATTTTTGCTGCTGCTTCTAATTTCAGCTTCCGCGGGAGCCCAGACTTTAGAAAAAGATAATGAAAAGCTTATTAAAGAGCTAATCAGTGATTCTTTTGATGATATATTCTCAAACCTGGACCCGGAAAAGCTCAGCGATTATTATACAGAAGATTTTTTGTTGCTGGAGAATGGCGAGGTGTGGAATAATGAGATTATAATCAGCTATATGGAGAAAGCGCAGGGACAAAGACAGCCGCAGCGAATAAACTCTTTTAATTTTATCGAGATAAAGATCCAGGATAAAATGGCGTGGGTGGCGTATCACAATAATGCGCGATTTATGATGGGCGAAAAATTGGCCGGGGAAATGAACTGGCTGGAAAGCGCCACCGCGATTCTAACTGAAGATGGTTGGAAATTGCAGATGTTGCATTCCACTCTTATTGAAGAGGAACACGATTAACAGGAACCTGAAGTCCGGTAAAATAATAGATGCCAAAAATTGGCAATTTTCGACCCCTACTTGTAAGCGTATAACTATAATAGACTAATAAGCTCCGGATTAAAATAATGACTGAAAAATTCCGAAACAAATACCGAATCCTCTCTGCACGAATGCAAAGCTGGGATTATTCATGGAACGCTGCGTATTTTATAACGATTTGCACCCATAATCGCTAAAATTACCATTTCCGATTACATAAAAAATAACCCTGCAAAATGGGCGGCAGATAAATTTCACCAACAGAATAAAACCTAATACTGATTGTTCTATTTCAATAAACCGACTAAATTTGAAATGTTCTCCTTAAAGACAAAAACTGGAAAATATATGGACGCATCAAAAAAACCTGAAGTCTGGCTCCGTGGCCCCGTTTCTGGTATTCCGGTCTTGTTACAACCTGCGGCCCACGCCTTGTTACAATCCAGAGAAGAGGTTTTTAATTATACTGAAGCTTTTCCTGAAGTTTTGCTATGGGATAAACCTGCCGGCCGTGCTTCTGTTGGTTTTCATTTGCAACACATCACCGGAGTTCTGGATCGGATGCTTACATATGCTGAAGGAAAACCACTTTCTGAAGAACAATTTGAATTTTTACGCAGGGAAGGCAAACCGACTGAAGATCGAAAATTGGCAAATTTGACCACTGACTTTTCTAAAAAGGTAGACGAAGCTTTGGAGATTTTCAAAGCCATTCAGGATGAAATTTTAACCCAAAAGCGGACTGTAGGCAGGAAGAAATTGCCTTCCACCGTGCTGGGATTATATTTTCACGCCGCAGAACATAGTCAGCGGCATATCGGCCAAATGCTGGTAACAATAAGTGTGCTGAAAACTGACTAAAACAGCAACTGACTCAAATCCACATTTCCGCCGGAAATAATAATTCCCACTTTTTTATTTTGAAATTTCTCTTTCTCACGTAAAACTGCTGCCAGAGCTGTTGCGCTGGAAGGTTCCACCACAATTTTCATCCGCTCCCATATAATTCTGAGCGCTTCGATAATTTCATTTTCTTCCACTCGGATAATTTCCGAAACATACTGCTGAATTACAGGGAAATTTTTGTCCCCGAGCTGAGTTCTCAGTCCGTCGCCAACAGTATTGGTGGTTTCGTTAGTTTCAATATTTCCACTTTTTAAAGAGCGGTAGGCATCATCTGCTTCAAAAGGTTCGGCACCAATAGTTCTGCATTCTTTTCCGAAGAAATGTGCAGCGAGGGAAGTTCCGGCTACGAGTCCGCCGCCGCCAACTGGCGTAACGATCAGGTCCAAATCGGGATGTTCCTGTAGAAGTTCTATTGCCGCAGTTCCCTGACCTAAAATCACATTAGTGTCGTTCGAAGGATGTAAAAAACTAGCTCCTGTTTCCTTCATAATCCGTTGTGCCGTCTCCTCGCGATCTTTTAAAGTAGGAGGACATTCGGTAATTATTCCGCCATACGTTTTCACCGCATTTTTCTTCACTTGCGGGGCAGATGAGGGCATCACGATATAAGCAGGAACTCCTATGCTTTTAGCGGCAAGGGAAAGCGCCTGTGCAAAATTCCCCGAAGAGTGGGTGACCACGCCTTTTTTTTGCTGTTCTTCAGAAAGCTGAAGGATGGCATTGGTAGCTCCGCGCATCTTAAACGCACCCATCCGCTGAAAGTTCTCACACTTAAAAAATAAATCGGTTCCCGAAATTTCATTTACGAGGGACGAGTATAAAACCGGGGTTTTATGGATGTAAGGGAGAATGCGTTGGTGAACTTCTTCAAGTTCCTGCTTGGAATACATAGCTGAATCTTTTCCTGTAAAGTTAAAATTTTAGAGCGACATTTTCCGTGGAATTTTGGCTATAAGATAAGTAATACCGGTTACAGGTTTGCAAAATTGGAAACTATTCGCGGAGAGAATTTTCTAAGTTCGAAAATTGTTATTTTGGAGCATCGCCTGGAATGAGAAAAGCGCAGCTAAGTCACGAATAATTAAACGAAGCTGTCTGGTTGAAATAATTTAGTAATTGAGGCAAACAGAAATCTTTATAAAGGAAGATAGATGTAGCGCCTTCAGAATAAAGATCTGACAGGTTTCAAAAACCTGTCAGATCTGGACTTTTGCCGTGATGATGAAATATAAGAAGGTCAAAAATTGCCATTTTTGAAGTATGCCTTAAATCCGTAATATTACTCCTTTTCCTCAACAGGAATGGTTAGTAAAGGAATATTTGATTTCTTAAACAATTCCAAAGATACACTTTCCGAAAAAAGATTAAAGAAAAATCCGTGTTTGTGGGTGTTTACAATCATGAGGTCAGCCTGCAAATCTTCAGCTTCTTTCAGGATCATTTCTACCGTAGAACCTTGAATAAGCAATGCTTCAGCATTAATATTCTTCTGAATAAAACCGTCACATAAGGCTTGTAAATTCCGATGCTCGTCCCTATACTCTTCAGCTTTTAAATCCCTAATATACTGAGGCCCCGGCTCATAACCTACAAAATCCGGCTCCGGATCTGCAACATGGAGGAGCCAGATTTTAGCAGTAAATTTTTCAGCAAGACTTTCAGCATAATTCAGCAAATCCTTAACCGAATCCTCAAAATCTACTGCTACAAGAATGTTCTTCAATCCTACCATTTTTCTTCCATTTTAATAACCTTTGTCCCTTTCTACCACGTTGTTTAGTGGCTCATCTTCCTGAAGGTGTTCATAATTTTCGATAATTTGCGGCACAACAGAAGAGGCTTTGGTAACACTGGCGATATGCGGAGTGATATGAATTTTTGGCTCGGTCCAAAAAGGATGCTCTTCCGGCAAAGGTTCTTCCCTGAAAACATCCAGCGCAGCTCCCGAAAGATGTCCGCTGCCAATCATCCTTAGCAAATCCTGCTCTACAAGATGTTCTCCGCGAGCAACATTAATTACGTAGGCACCTTCGGGCAATTGTTCAAAAAGTTCTCTGTTCAGTATATTTTCTGTTTCCGTGGTAAGTGGTAACAGGCAAACAAGAATTTCAGCCTGTGGTAGAAATTCCTCAAAACCTTCTTCCCCGTAATACGTATTAATGTCTTCTTTATCTTTCGAGCTTTTTGACCATCCAAGAACCTTAAAGCCGTTTTTCGCCAGTTTTTCACCCACGGCAGTTCCTAAAACACCTATACCCATTATACCTACTATAGTATTTTTAGGTCTTTTATAAGGTTTTCTAATCCATGTTTTCTCAGTTTGTTGACTTTTATAATAAGAAAGCCGTCTCACGTGGTCCATAACCTGGGCCAGAACAAAATCACTCATATCTGTAGTGAGCTGCTCATCAATAACTCTGGTAATAGTAATATTTTCTGGTAGTTCTTTATCACTGGTGATATGATCTACACCGGCTCCCATAGAGGCAACAACTTTTAAATTCGGATAGTTTTTGAACAAGCCCCGTGGATGATTCCAGGCAAGGGCAAATTCCACTTCCTCCTTATCGTGGTCTTCGGGATATACATAAATATTTAATCCCGGATGTTGATTTCTTAAAGCTTCTACCCAGGGTTGCGGGTCTCTGCCCGGACTTACAATTAAAAATGACATTTTTCTTTTCCTTTTTTATTAGTATTAGCTCACAAATGCACTGAAGCCTGTAATGGCTCTTCCTACAATTAGAGAGTTTATTTCTTTTGTTCCTTCATAGCTGTAAATAGCTTCGGCGTCGGCCACAAAACGGGCGACATCGTATTCCAGTAAAATTCCATTTCCACCTAAAACTTCACGGGCCCGGCTTACCACATCCCTTGTACGCATACTACAGTACACTTTGGCCAGTGAGGCATGTTCATCTGTTAACATATCCTGGTCCTGCATTTCGCTAAGCCTAAAAACGAGGGTTTGCATGGCCGTAAGATTGGAAAGCATCTCTACAAGGTGGTTCTGAATTAGCTGATAAGAAGCAATAGGCCGGCCAAATTGTTCCCTTTTCTTGGTGTATGCCAGTGCACTTTCATAAGCTCCACGGGCACAGCCCACAGCTTGCCATGCAACTCCTGCACGAGTCATCCTTAGCACATTTGCAGTGTCTTTAAAAGAATTGGCATTCTGAAGCCTGTCGCTTTCCGGTACTTTACAATCGGTAAGAGTGATAAGGGCATTCTGAACAATTCTCAACGCCATTTTATCTTCCATTTTTTCAGCTTTAAAGCCCGGATTTTCTTTACGAACTAAAAAACCCTTTACCTGGTTACTCTCAATATCTCTTGCCCAGATAATTATGACATCAGCAAATGTGGCGTTTCCAATCCATTTCTTTTGTCCGTTGATCACCCAGTTTTCACCATCGAATTTACAGGTAGTTTCGAGTCCGCCGGCAGCTCCAGATCCTACATTGGGTTCAGTTAAACCAAACGCTCCTATCTTCTCCAGTTTCTGCATTTGTGGCAGCCATTCCTGCTTTTGTTCCTCACTTCCGCACAGGTAAATAGAACCCATTGCCAGCCCGCTGTGTACTCCGAAAAAAGTAGAAATTGATACGTCTACCCTCGCGATTTCCTGGGCAATAATACCTTCCATTAAAAATGGCAAATTTGGACATCCGTATCCTTCATAAGGAACTCCGGCAATATTCAGTTCTTTAAATTTATCTATAATTTCAAAAGGAAATTTTGCCCGGTTCCAGTAATCATTCGCTATTGGGCGCACTTCTTTTTCCATAAAATTGCGCACTTTCATCTGGAGTTCACGTTGCTCGTCTGTTAATTTAAGTTCCAGATTATAGAAATCGGCATCTGTAGGGGGGAGTTGTCGCTCTCCTTTTTGCTGCTTTGTTTTTAACATTTTCATCAACCCCTTCAGCTGTCTGTCATCCAGAGTGCCCAATGCTTTCATTGCTTCAGAAAGATCTATCTGGTTGTTTATTTTTTGTAATTGGTCGAGATCGACCTGTTTTAAAAGGTTGATGGTGTTTCTTACTTTTCCGAAGAATGACATAGTAGAGGTATTGGTTCTTTTTAAAATTAGACAAATTAAACAGGTGGAGTTGTTAAACCTTTCCGAAGAAAAAGTCAAAATATTTTGAGAATATACCTGTGAAATAATGAAAAGTTTTTGCTGAAGCCCACAAAGGATTGTTGATAAAACTTTATGAAAGTTTTAGCGGACAGACTTTTACGTACTATGTCGATATTGGTAATTTTAGAAGGTCACCTTCTTTTCTGTTTCTGAAATTTATCCTGTAAATGCGGAAGATTTAAACCTTCCGAAATATTAGAAGAGAAAGACTGGCAGTATTGTCTAATTATTAACCATTCAAATTATGAAAGATCCACAAGAAAAACATGTAAAACCACCTTATCCTGCAGATAGGCAAGATGAACCGGGCCGTGAAGCAGAAATGCAGCCGCAAGTTGATCATGGAGAGGATTCCTATAAAGGTTCTGGAAAACTTGAAGGCAAAAATGCCATTATTACCGGTGGCGACTCCGGTATAGGTAGAGCAGTGGCGATAGCTTATGCCCGCGAGGGTGCAAATGTGCTTATTTCTTACCTCGAAGAAAAAGAAGATGCCGAAGAAACCGCTAAATATGTAGAGGAAGCAGGAAGAAAGGCAATTCTTGTTGAAGGGGATATTAGTGAACAGGAACATTGCGAGAAAATTGTACGTAAGGCAGTAGAGGAATTTGGGAAAATTGATATCCTGGTAAATAATGCTGCTTTTCAAATGGCACGTGATTCTTTGCAGGACGTTTCCAGCGAGGAGTGGGATTATACTTTTAAGACAAACATTTACTCGATGTTCTATTTGTGCAAGGCGGCAGAACCACACATGAAGCCGGGAAGTACTATTATTAATACTACTTCAATAAATGCTTATAAGCCTAAGCCTGTTTTATTGGCTTATGCAGCTACTAAAGGAGCAATTCAAAATTTTACTGCCAATCTTGCCCAACTTCTGGCCGATAAGGGCATACGTGTAAATTGTGTAGCGCCTGGGCCTATCTGGACACCGCTTATTCCTGCTACAATGCCTATGGAAGAAGTGAAGCAATTCGGAAAAAATACCCCGATGAAACGTGCCGGCCAACCTGCAGAACTCGCCGCGGCTTATGTTTTACTGGCTTCAGAAGGCTCAAGTTATATGACAGGTTCTACGGTGCAGATTACAGGAGGTACACCAACTATTTAGTTATTAGAGACGAAATAAAAATTTGGATAAAATGGAGGAAAATTCACAGAAGCACCTGGCAGGGAGAAGGAATTTTATTAAAGGAGTTGGTTTAACAGTAGGAGGTACTATGCTGAGCTCTCCATTATTTGGTTTTATTCCGGGAGACATGGGATGGGGAGAAGGCAACAGCAAACAAAAGAAGCTTGGCATTGCGCTGGTAGGCTTAGGCCGATACAGTACAAATCAATTAGCTCCCGCGCTACAGGAAACCAAAAACTGTTATTTGGCTGGAATTGTAACCGGAAGCCCATCAAAAGCTGAAGCCTGGAAGAAGAAATACGATATTCCCGAAAAGAATATTTACAACTACGAGAATTTTGATAAAATAGCGGAAAATCAAGATATAGATATTGTCTATGTTGTTCTGCCAATAAGTATGCATGCAGAATTTACCATAAGGGCGGCAAAGGCAAAAAAGCATGTGATATGCGAAAAACCAATGGCCATAAATGAAGAGGAAGCTCAACGTATGGTAGATGCCTGTAATGCAAATGGAGTGCAGTTAGCAATTGGATACCGGTTGCATTTTGAACCTTTTAATAAGCGGGTTATGGAGCTGGGACAAAATGAGGTATTTGGTAAGGTACAAAGCATTGAGGCAATTAATACCAGCGATATGACCGGCGGCAGCCTTGATGTTTGGAGATTGGATAAGGAGAGAGCAGGAGGAGGGCCGTTAATGGACCTGGGTATTTATTGTGTTCAGGGTGCTATTTATACTATGGGGAAACCGCCGGTTGCAGTAACTGCTCAATTTGGGGAAGTGACTCATCCCGCCTATTTCCGTGAAGTTGAACAGTCGATTTCCTGGAAAATGGAATTTGAAGAAGGTGTAATTGCCGACTGTAAAACCAGCTATGCCGACGAAAACGGAAAGAGTACTTTAGAGGGGCAGGCTGAAAATGGCTGGTGGCGGCTTGATCCTGCTTATGTATATGAAGGTAAAAAAGGGCAAACCAGCAAAGGCAAAATGGATCTTCCGAATATTTATGAGCAGGTAAGGCAAATGGATGGCCAGGCAGAAAGTTTCCGGAATAACGAAAAATCCATTGTTCCCGGGGAAATGGGAGTGCGGGATATGAAGATTCTAATGGCTATTTATGAATCTGCAAAAAATAGAGGAGAAAGAATAGAAATTCAGTATTAGTAAACTACAGGCCGGTTGCAGGATAAATTAACAAACCCCACAAATTTTAAAAAATTGTGGGGTTTATTTTGTTTTGATAGTATAATAAGATTACAAACCAAAAGCTTCCTTTACCTTATCTACATAATCCAGTTTCTCCCATGTAAAAAGTTCAACTTCTTTTTTAACTTCTCCCGAATATGAACTTTTAAATATCTTGGTGATCTTTCTTGGTTCTTTTCCCATATGACCATAAGCTGCGGTTTCCCTGTAAATAGGATTTCTCAATTTCAGGCGATTTTCTATTGCTGAAGGTCTCATATCGAAAATTTCGGCTACTTTTTTCGCAATTTGGCCATTGGTCAAATCTACATTGGATTTGCCATAAGTATCTACAAAAATTGAAGTTGGTTCTACCACACCAATGGCATAAGAAACCTGAACAAGAACCTCGTCTGCAAGTCCTGCTGCAACAAGATTTTTGGCAATATGTCTGGAAGCATAAGCGGCAGACCGGTCGACTTTGCTTGGATCTTTCCCTGAAAATGCACCGCCACCATGAGCTCCTTTTCCTCCGTAGGTATCCACTATAATTTTTCTTCCGGTTAATCCTGCGTCTCCATGAGGTCCGCCAATAACAAATTTTCCGGTTGGATTTATGTGGTATTTTATATCGTCTGTAAATAATTTCTGGACATAATCGGGTAAGCGTTTTATTACCCTTGGAATAAGGATCTCTTTAATATCCTTATTGATCCTGTCCAGCATTTTCTGGTCTTCTTCATCAAACTCATCGTGCTGGGTAGAAACTACAATAGCCTCAATGCGTTGAGGGACATTATCGTCGCTATACTCTATAGTTACCTGGCTCTTGGAATCTGGTCGCAGATATTTTATTTCTTCACCTTCTCTTCTTAATTTCGCTAGTTCAACCAGGATTTTGTGAGAAATATCGAGGGCAAGCGGCATATAATTTTCGGTTTCATTAGTAGCATAACCAAACATCATTCCCTGGTCCCCGGCACCTTGTTCCTCCTTTTTTCCTCTATCCACACCTTGGTAGATATCTTGGGATTGTTCATGGATAAGGGAAATAACGCCACAAGAATCACCGCTAAATTTGTATTCTCCTTTAGTATAACCAATATCATTAATTACACCGCGGGCAATATCTTGTAAGTCAAGATAAGTATTGCTTCGCACTTCGCCAGCTAAAACAACCTGTCCTGTTGTAACGAGAGTCTCGCAAGCAACTTTTGATTCTTCGTCAAATGCAAGGAAATTATCCAAAAGAGTATCACTAATCTGATCTGCAATTTTATCGGGATGACCTTCAGATACACTTTCAGAAGTAAATAAATACGCCATGTTTTCTTTTTTAGTTTAAGATAAACAGAGTAGAGATGGTGTGTGCAGAAGCTAGAGGAGTTTTCACTGCTTTAGCATTTTATAAGGGTTGCAATCAGTCAAATCATTCCCTGTAATCAATCAGTAGCAAATGTATAAAAATAAGATTAAAAGTCTGTTCTGCTTTAACTTCTTTTTGAGGTGAAGAAAGAAGCCTGAAAAAAAAATTGGGATGTAGAAACAATAACATTTGTTTCTAAAAAAAAAAGGCTCTTCCAATGTGAATCGGAAAAGCCTCTGATTATTTTATAAGAAATATTTTTAATCAAAATCTTCAATTGTGTCCTCTGCGTCAGATCTTGATAAGAAGATTTGAATTCCCAGATTTATACCTAAAGAATTCTGGTAATCCACACTACCGGCACCAACAAGACCGTTATATTTTACACTTGCATCAAGGGCAATACTTTCGTTAAGGAACAGAGAATAACCCGGGCCAAATCCAAAAGCAAATCCGTTAGTTGTGGCGTCTCCGGATTGGTTCACTCCTGAAAGACCAGCATTTGTTTCAAGAAAAAATTGTCCTGCGGGAACGGCATCTCCAAGGTCGGCATCTGTGGGGCTAACATAAAACCTACTCAGTGCCTGTGCACCATAGACAAAAACTTCATCTGAATCCTGGCTTTCTTTCGAAAAACCAAGGTTTACGATTGCTCCCAGCATGAAATTATCGTTGATCATGTAACCGGCTTTAGGACTAAGACCAATATTAAAGCCTGCACCATCATTTAATCCCACATTTATACCAAATAATCCATTAGTTGCTGGATTCACAAGACCACTTCCAAGATCTGCTCCCAACATGAAGTTTCCTTCCTCGAGCTGTGCGTTTGAAGTGCCTATAACACCTAAAAGTAAGAATGTCGTTAAGAATAAAATTTTTTTCATAATTTTTATTTTTTTATTTCTTATCCCGAAATTTAGCGGGAGTATTAATTTTTGGTAAAGGTACTTACTGGGTTTTCTTCGCCAATTTTTTTAAGAATTTTTAATATCAATTTCAGGAATTGTGTTAAAAAAAAGAACTGGAGAGCCTGTGCTTTTTGTGTGAATACTTCGGTATAATAAACCAAACGGTGCTTAAAAAGCATCACTTTAAGAATTTTATATTATTAAATTTTGAAAAAGGGGAAATAAATTTGGAAAATAGAATTGGCTGTGGTTATATTTGTTGCAGATTAAATGGAATGATGAAACAGTTTATTTGCAATATAATGATGTGTATGATGTGGAAACCTTCCGCAGCGCCTCTTATTGCATAAACTTAAAGATAGTTTGCAAAAGCCGCTGCCAACCGCAGCGGCTTTTTTATTGCGAACATTCAAAATGGTTGCAGGATAAAAGTTGAAGAATAGTAAAGACATAGGAAATGAAATTTAAGGCGGTACAGAGTAATATGAAGTTTGAAGTGATGGTGATGCGAATGTGTCACATGGAAAGCTATTGCCAAAACTCGGAAATATAATTTAGTTTATATAGTTCAATTCGGAGTCCCCCTGGTAATAGCTAACCTGGGGGACTTTTTTTTAAATTTTACAACAAAATAAATTAAATATTAAAGATCATGAGTAAACAAAAATTTTCCACAAACGCACTCCACGCAGGACACGATGTAACCACTAACGGGGGGACCAGAGCGGTACCTATCTATCAATCTACCTCTTATGTTTTTAAGAACTCCAAGCATGCTGCCGATTTGTTTTCGCTGGCAGAACCGGGTTATATTTATACACGGATCAACAATCCTACAAACGATATTTTAGAACAACGACTTGCTGCCCTGGATGGTGGAATTGCAGGAGTTGTGACAGCATCGGGAACAGCCGCTATTAATACAACAATACTTACCCTTTTAAAAACGGGGGATCATATTGTCGCTTCCAATAGTCTTTATGGCGGAACGTACAATTTGTTGAGTGTGACTTTACCAAGATTTGGCATTAATACAACATTTGTAGACCCTGGAAATCCTGATAATTTTAAAAAAGCGGCAAAAGAAAACACGCGTGCAATTTTCGTGGAATCCCTTGGAAATCCGAAACTCGATGTTTTAGACCTTAAGGCTATTTCTACGGAAGCTAAAGCGCTCGGGGTGCCTTTTATCGTAGACAATACTGTGGCTACTTCTTATTTGGTAAAGCCTATCGAACATGGAGCCGACATTGTAATTCATTCGCTAACAAAATATATTAACGGAAACGGAACTGCGCTGGGAGGTGTAATTATCGACGCTGGAAAATTCAACTGGGCCAACGGAAAATTCCCTGAATTTACAGAACCTTCACCGGGTTATCATGGGCTGGTTTATCACGAGGCTTTGCAAGAAGCTGCCTTTATTGCCAAGGTAAGGATCGAAGGTTTACGCGATCACGGCGCAGCATTAAGTCCTTTTAATGCTTTCCAAATCCTACAGGGGCTGGAAACTTTAAAAGTAAGGATAAAGCAGCATAGTGAAAGTGCACTGGAACTGGCAAAATGGTTGCAACAGCAGGAAGAAGTCACATGGGTAAATTATCCGGGTCTGGAGGAAAGCAAATATTATAAACTCGCACAAAAATATCTTCCGGAAGGACAAAGTGGGTTGATTACTTTTGGTGTAAAAGGAGGATTCGATTCGGCACAGAAAGTAGCAGATGAAACAAAACTGTTTTCTCTACTGGCCAATATTGGTGATACAAAATCCCTTATTATCCATCCTGCGAGTACCACACATCAGCAGTTAGACGAAAAACAACAGGCTTCTACGGGTGTAACGCAGGATTTAATCCGCTTATCTGTTGGATTGGAAGATATAGAAGATCTTAAAGCAGATTTAAAAGAGGCTTTTTCAAAAATTTAGTAAGTAAGAAACATTGCGTTAATCAATTTGTTGGTTGGAAGTAAAGGGAGGGAGTAAGGATTACTTTTTCCCTCATTCTTTCAAAAATTATAAAAAATGCTTGAGAAAATTCGCATAGCAAACTTTAAGAATTCAGGCGGGACGATTCAGGATATTCAACTTTCCTATGAAATCTTTGGCCAGCCTTTAAATACTGCACCAGTTGTGATGATTAACCATGCACTTACTGGAAATTCTAATGTAGCGGGAGATGATGGTTGGTGGAAAGATATTGTTGGTGAAGATAAATGCATTGATACCAATAAATATACAGTCCTGGCTTTTAACATACCAGGGAATGGCTATGACGGGTTTATTGTTGAAAATTATAAAGATTTTGTTGCCCGGGATATTGCACATATTTTCCTTCTTGGTCTGGAAAAACTGAAAATTCCACAATTATTTGCCTTAATTGGTGGTTCACTGGGAGGCGGCATTTTATGGGAAATGGCTGCGATTAATCCTTCGGTCACTCAAAATTTAATACCTATTGCTACCGACTGGAAATCTACCGACTGGCTTATTGCCAATTGCCAGGTGCAGGAATTATTTCTCAATAATTCTAAAAACCCGGTACATGATGCCAGAATGCACGCGATGTTGTGTTACCGCACACCCGAATCCTTCAAAACCCGTTTTAAACGTAGTACCAATGAAGAACTGCAGGTCTTTAACGTAGAAAGTTGGTTGCTACATCATGGGAATAAGCTTCAGGAACGTTTTCAGATTGGTGCTTATAAATTGATGAATCAGCTGTTAAAAACTATTGATGTGTCCCGTGGCAGGCCAGAATTAGATAAAATCCTGGAACGAATCGAAGGGAATATTTGCATTGTTGGGGTGGATTCAGATTTGTTTTTTACGGCGGAGGAGAACAGGGAAACTCATCGCCAGCTCGCACAAAGCAGCAACAAAGTTACTTACAGTGAAATTCATTCTGTCCATGGTCATGATGCTTTTTTAATAGAAGCCAAGCAAGTGGAGCAATTTATTTCGGGAATTTTTCAGCAGGGGAATAAGCTGAAAATTGTCAAATTTGGAGGTAAATCTTTATCCAATGGAAATGGAATTAATGCGGTTCTCAATATAATTGAAGAAAAAATTGAAAAACAGGAGCGAATAGGGGTGGTAGTTTCCGCCAGGGGAAAAACAACTAGTCAACTTGAAGACTTGTTGGAAATGGCTGCTTCAAATCAGGATTATAACAATGCCTTTAAAAAGTTTAAAAAATATCAGATTGGCGGTTATGATGCTTTAGATTTCCCCGAAGAATTTAAACTTGTTGAAAACCTTCTGGAAGGGGTTCGCCTGTTGGGCGACTACAGTCTCAAGGTGAAAGACCAGCTGCTTGCCCAGGGAGAAATTATATCGGCCAAATTTATAGCTGCGGTCCTTCAGCAACGTGGCCATAAGGCGCATTTTACAGATTCCCGTAAACTTTTAAAAACCGATAACAAATTTGGCAGTGCCCAGGCCCTCGAGGCGATTTCAAAAGAACATTTTCTAAAACATTTTGAACAGTATAGCGGGCAGACGGTAAATATCATTACCGGTTACATAGGCTCCACTTTAGATGGCCAGACTACCACTTTAGGTAAAAACGGAAGTAATTATTCCGCGTCGCTTATCGCTAATTTTTTGGATGCGGAAGAATTGCAGAATTACACCCACGTAGACGGTATATTTACTGCAAATCCAGATTTGGTTCGCAATGCGCAGCGCATCGAGGAACTTTCTTATAACGAAGCTAACGAACTGGCCAATTTTGGAGCAACCATTTTGCATGCTAAAACAATTGTTCCTTTAATTGAAAAGAATATTCCGCTGCGGATATTAAATACCTTTAATCATGATAATCAGGGAACTTTAATCACCGCCAAACCTACAAAAGGAGGAATTAAGTCGCTGTCGGTTCTTGAAAATAATTCATTGCTAAACCTGGAAGGCCGCGGACTTTTAGGAAAATCTGGTATAGACGCCAGAATATTCCGTGCACTTGGGGATAGCGATATAAGTGTCAGCATAATTTCCCAGGGCTCTTCAGAAAGGGGTATTGGTCTTGTGGTAGACGCACAAAATGCGAATCGCGCGGTGAAGGCTCTGGAAAGAGAGTTTGAAAGTGACTTTTATTCTAAGGATGTTAATAAAATTTCTGTTGTAAATGATGTTTCAGTAATATCCATAGTAGGACAGGATTTAAGCACTTTTCACAAACCTTATAACGCTCTCATAAGGAACCAGATTGTTCCATTGCTCTTTAATAACACCGTCACCGGAAAAAACGTGAGCCTGGTCGTGAAAAAATCACAGCTTCATAAAGCACTGAATGTGATTCACGGGGAGATTTTTGAAGTTTATAAAAAAATCAATATTGCTATTTTTGGACATGGAAATGTAGGTGGAACTTTAATTGATCAGATTTTGCATTCGGCAACTTCAATTGAAGAACGGAAAAAAATTAAATTGAATGTTTTTGCAGTTGCCAATTCCAGAAAGCTTCTGTTAGATTCAGAAGGTATTTCCGACAATTGGAAGGAAAAGTTGCAATCATCAGAAAGAGAATCTTCGGTTTTAGAAGTTATAGATTATGCGCGGCTGCATCATTTGGAAAATCTTATCGCGATAGACAATACAGCCAGCAAGGAATTTGTTCAGCACTATCCGAAATTGGTCAAAAGTGGATTTGATTTGATCTCCTCCAATAAAATTGCAAACACATTAGATATGAAGTTCTATAAAGATTTGCGGGAAGATTTGGAAAACAATCAGAAACGTTATTTCTATGAAACTAACGTAGGAGCCGGACTACCGCTTATTGACACCATTAGGATTCTGCATCTTTCAGGAGAAAATATTACAAGGATCAGAGGTGTGTTTTCTGGAACTCTGAGCTATCTTTTTAATACATTTTCTTCAGAAGACAGGACTTTTAGCAGCGTAGTAAAAGACACGGTAGATAAAGGTTTTACGGAACCTGATCCCAGGGAGGATTTAAATGGAAATGATGTAGGAAGGAAACTGCTTATTTTAGCAAGGGAACTTGATTTGCAGAACGAATTTGAAGATGTAAAAATTAAGAATCTGGTTCCGGAGGACTTAAGAGGAGGAGATGCCGAAAGTTTCATTTCAAATTTAGACAAACTGGACGAAACGTATCAAAAAATAAAAGATCAACAAAAACCAAATCATGTTTTGCGATTTATTGGAGACCTTTCCGGAGATTTACAACAGGACAAAGGCGAGCTGGAAGTTAGCTTGGTTTCCGTTCCTGCAGATAGTAGTCTTGGTCAGGTAAAGGAAGCAGACTCGATTTTCGAAATTTATACCGAATCTTACGGTGATCGTCCCATTGTAATACAGGGCGCCGGTGCCGGTGCTGCCGTTACTGCAAGAGGTGTATTTGGAGACATTTTAAAATTATCAGAAAAAATAGCTTAATGGAAAACTTTGAAACAATTGCCATAAGAACCCAAATGGAACGTTCACAATACTTAGAACATTCCACTCCTTTATATTTAACATCCAGTTATATATTTGAGGATGCCGAAGATATGAGGGCTTCATTTTCAGAAGAAAAAGAAAGAAATATTTATAGCAGGTTTACTAATCCCAACACTTCAGAGTTTGTCGATAAAATCGCCAAAATGGAAGGTGCGGAAACAGGATATGCATTTGCAACAGGGATGGCCGCTGTATTTTCAACGCTTGCTGCATTGCTGAATAGTGGTGATCATGTTGTTTCAGCAAGATCGGTTTTTGGTTCTACACATGGTTTGTTTACAAAATATTTTCCGAAATGGAATATTTCACACAGCTACTTTAATGTAAATGAAGTTGACAAAATTGAAGGCCTGGTAAAACCGGAAACAAAGATTCTTTTTGCTGAAACTCCTACAAATCCTGGTGTCGATATTTTGGATTTAGAGCGGTTGGGTGAAATTGCCAAAAAGCATAGCCTAATTTTGATCATTGATAACTGCTTTGCGACTCCTTACTTGCAAAACCCGATAAAATTTGGTGCCGATCTGGTAATCCATTCTGCTACAAAGTTAATTGACGGGCAGGGGCGTGTTTTAGGTGGAGTTACGGTGGGTAATCCTGAATTAATCAGGGAAATTTATCTTTTTTCCCGAAATACAGGGCCGGCATTGTCTCCTTTTAATGCATGGGTGCTTTCAAAAAGCCTCGAGACACTTGCGGTAAGGCTGGATAAGCATTGTGAGAACGCATTAAAAGTTGCAGAATTTCTGGAAAATGAGCCTAATGCCGAAAATGTCAAATATCCGTTCCTTAAGTCACATCCTCAGTACGAAATTGCCAAAAAGCAAATGAAACTCGGCGGAAATATAATTTCATTTGAAATAAAAGGAGGAATTGAAGCCGGAAGGAAATTTATTGACAGCGTGAAATTATGTTCCAGAAGTGCCAATTTAGGGGATACACGAAGTATAGTAACGCATCCGGCATCCACGACTCACAGTAAATTAAGTCCCGAAGATCAACTTGAGGCGGGAATTACTCCTGGTCTTGTAAGGGTTTCAGTAGGACTTGAACATGTGGACGATATCATAGCAGATTTAAAACAGGCGCTTGGTTAGTAAATAATGAAATTTGGTTATAGTTACTTCTAACGCAGAACGTCGAACTATAAAACAGTTTGGAAAGAGCTTTCTAAATTTGCCTATCTTTACATTATGCTTTCAAAAAAGACAAAATACGGTATAAAAGCATTGGCATTTATGGCTAAACAACCGGAAAGGAATCCGGTGCAGACCGCAGAAATTGCGCGTAGTCAGAATATTTCTCAGAAATTTTTGGAAAGTATTCTGCTTGAATTGCGAAAATCAGGCTTTCTGGGAGCTAAGAAAGGTAAAGGTGGTGGCTATTATCTTATAAAAGAGCCGGAAGAAATTAAAATGACTTCTGTTATAAGGGTTCTGGAAGGGCCAATAGCAATGGTTCCCTGCGTAAGCCTAAATTACTATGAGAAGTGTTCAGATTGTCCCAGCGAGGAAACCTGTTCTGTTCATTCCCTTATGATCCAGGTTAGGGACAGTACATTGAAAGTGCTGGGGGATAATACTTTGGCAGATTTAGCTGTAAAGGAGTAGGAGGAACCAAAATATAATGTTAAATACTGTAAATTAGATGCCTATTTAATTGGAGCAATAGAAAATGAAGTTTACATTTGCAGTATAACCTAGTAACCCGATAGGGTAATAGAGAATAAAAAGAATACTATGCTTATGTTTCTTGATCAGACCAAGACGAAAACAACTTTTAAAAAAGACAGGACTGCAGAAAAGCCACTCCGTAGTATTGCAAAAACCGTCAGCTGGAGAATCGTGGGGACAATGGATACTATAGCAATATCGTGGATATTAACCGGTGAGATAGAAACCGCCATGGCTATTGGGTCTGTAGAATTGGTAACAAAAATGATACTTTATTTTGGTCATGAAAGGATCTGGAATAAGATAAACTTTGGAAAGGAATAGTTATGAAAAAGTATAGCGAACAAGAACTAAAAGTGCTTAATCAGCAATTAAAAGGAATTACTCCGGCTGAAATTGTTCAATGGGTTATTTCAAATGCTGAAAAACCTGTGGTAACCACTAATTTTCGACCTTACGAGGCAGCTATTCTTCATGTATGTTCAAAAATAGATCCTGCTGTAAAAGTAATTTGGTGTGATACCGGATATAATACTCCGCAGACGTATAAACATGCAAGAGAAGTAATAGATACACTTCAGCTTAATGTGAAACTTTATACGCCTAAGGAAACGGCTGCCTACAGGGATGCGTTTTTTGGTGGAATTCCTGATGTTAACTCTCCTCAGCATGAAGAGTTTACAAAGCAGGTAAAACTTGAACCTTTCCAGAGGGCTATGAAACAACAACAACCAGACGTGTGGTTTACTAACCTGCGAAAAGGGCAGACTTCCTTTAGAGATAGTATAGATATTCTTAGTTACAGCAAAGACGGAATGTTAAAAGTTAGTCCGTTTTATCATTGGAGCGACGAGAAGCTGGATGCTTATCTTGAGGAGCATGGCCTTTCAAATGAATTTAAATATTTTGATCCTACAAAAGTTTTAGCGAACAGAGAGTGTGGTTTGCACGCTTAAAAAAATTATACATGAATTCGATATTAAATCAAAATACCTTAGAAAGCGAAGCCATCTACATTTTTAGAGAGGTGGTGGCACAGTTCGAAAATCCGGTATTGCTCTTTTCCGGCGGGAAAGACTCCATTACTTTGGTTCGGCTCGCTCAAAAGGCGTTTCATCCTGCAAAAATTCCATTTCCATTAATGCATATAGATACCGGTCACAACTTTCCCGAAACTATAGAATTTAGGGATAGGCTGGTAAAGGAATTAGGGCTTCAGCTCATTGTTCGTCATGTACAGGATGATATAGATAATGGAAAATCCATAGAGGAAAAAGGTAAGTATTCAAGCCGAAATGGATTGCAAACCAATACATTATTAGATGCTATAGAAGAATTTAAATTTGATGCTTGTATTGGCGGGGCGAGAAGAGATGAAGAGAAAGCCAGGGCGAAAGAGAGAATTTTCTCGGTAAGAAATGATTTTGGTGAGTGGGATGAAAAAAATCAGCGTCCTGAAGTATTTGATATGCTAAACGGAAGGATTGAAATTGGACAGAATGTAAGGGTTTTTCCGATTTCTAACTGGACAGAGCTTGATGTATGGAATTATATCGATCATGAAAAAATTGAAATTCCGTCAATATATTTTGCGCATGAGCGTGAGATTTTTGAAAGGGATGGACTTATCTGGACTGCTTCAGAATTTGTTTATAAAGATGAAGATGAGGTTACCGAAAAGCGCAGTGTTAGATTTAGAACTGTGGGAGATATCACGTGTACAGCAGCTGTGGAATCTAAAGCTGATACAATTCAGAAAATAATTCAGGAAATCAGAGAGTCTTCTATTTCTGAACGCGGTGCAAGAATAGACGACAAACGTTCTGAAGCCGCGATGGAAACTAGGAAGCAGCAGGGTTATTTTTAATAACCATATTCCGAAGAAAGCCTTGCCTGATTAAACAACAGAATTAAACGATTTTAAAAAAATGGAAGTTTTAAAAATAGCAACAGCGGGTAGTGTAGACGATGGAAAAAGTACTCTTATTGGGAGATTACTTTACGATACACAATCCCTTACCTCAGATAAAATTGAGGCAATCGATAAGAGTAGTCGTAAAAAAGGGCTGGATTACCTGGATTTCTCTTTAGCTACAGATGGATTGGTGGCAGAGCGCGAGCAGGGGATCACTATAGATGTTGCGCATATTTATTTTTCTACAAAGAAGAAAAGTTACATTATCGCCGATACTCCCGGCCATGTTGAGTATACCCGTAATATGGTCACAGGAGCTTCAACTTCCCAAGCTTCAATAATTCTAATTGATGCAAGAAAAGGAGTGATCGAGCAGACGTATCGCCACTTTTTCATCAATAATTTACTTCGGGTAAAAGAGGTTGTGGTGGCAGTAAATAAGATGGACCTTGTAAATTATTCTGAAGAAGTTTTTAATGATATCGTTGAAGATTTCAGGAAACTTCAGGAAGAGAGTGATTTTAAAGAACAAAAATTGACTTTTATTCCGGTGAGTGCTCTTTGGGGAGAGAATATAGCTGAAAAATCTACGGCCATGCCCTGGTATGATGGTGAAACCGTTCTTGAGCACCTGGAGAATGTAAAAGCTGAAGATTTTCAGGAGACTTCGCAGGCACGTTTTGCTGTACAAACAGTAATCCGTCCTAAAACCGATGATCATCATGATTTCAGAGGCTATGCAGGAAAAATTACCGGAAACAGTCTTAAAGTGGGAGATGAGGTAACTGTACTTCCTTCTTTAACAACTTCAACTATAAAGGAAATTTTCTTTTTTGATGAGAAGTTTGAAGAAGCACCGGCAGGAAGCTCTGTGACCATAACTTTGGCAGATGATATTAACGTGGCGCGCGGAAATACCCTGGTTAAATCCTCAGAAGTTCCGGAGGAGTCAAAACAGTTGAATGCCACTATTTGCTGGATGGACGGGAAACCCCTTACACCGGGAAGTAAATATGTACTTCAGCATAACACCAATGGAATATTAGCGAAAATTGACAAAATTGAAGGTCATATTTCTACCAATTTTGGTGGGATGAGGGAAGCTTCATCGCTTCAATTAAATGAGATTGGCGAAGTTTCTATTAAATTAAGTAAGTCAATTTTTGCAGATAATTTCGAAAAAAATAAAGCAAACGGACGTTTTATTCTTGTGGATACACAAACAAATACCACTTCTGGAGTTGGCTTTATAAAGTAAGATAATGAAAACTAAAAAACCATCGTCCTCTATGTATATGTGCATGCGTTGTACAGCAAACACTTAGAAGTCTATTTTATAACATTCAATTATAAATGGTTCTTTTAAGCGTAAAAACTAAGAAGAGCCTTTTTTATTAAGCAGCTGTTTTTCAGGTGTTAAATTAAATTTCAATATTATGCAAAGTTTTAGAACCGAAATAGAGAATCCTGTTGTTGAGAACGACATTATTGATTTGGAAAAAAGAATCAGGTTGTTCCGTGAAGGGAAAGCCGATGAAGAAAAATTCAGGAGTTTGCGTCTGGCTCGTGGTGTTTATGGCCAAAGACAGGCAGGCGTGCAAATGGTTCGTATAAAACTTCCGTTTGGAAGAGTTACTTCAGAGCAATTACACAGGATTGCAGATGTTTCTGATGAGTATTCCAGAGGTAGATTGCATATAACTACCCGCCAGGATATTCAGATTCACTACGTAAGCCTTGATCGTACGCCGGAACTTTGGGCGCAATTGGAAAAAGATGATATTACTTTGCGTGAAGCCTGTGGGAATACCGTAAGAAATGTAACAGCTTCTCCAACTGCAGGGATAGATCCAAAGGAACCTTTTGATGTTTCTCCTTATGCTCATGCTACTTTTCAGTTCTTTCTACGGAATCCTATCTGCCAGGAAATGGGAAGGAAATTTAAAATGTCTTTCTCTTCTTCAGACGAGGATACTGCATTAAGTTACCTGCATGATTTAGGCTTTATCGCCAAAATGAAAGATGGAAAACGCGGATTTAAAGTGATGCTTGGTGGTGGTTTAGGTTCTCAGCCAAGACATGCAGATGTGCTTTATGAATTTATAGAAGCAGATAAGATCATTTCCCTTACAGAAGGCGTATTGCGTGTTTTTGATCGTTATGGTGAACGGGCAAAGAGAATGAAGGCAAGAATGAAATATCTTGTGAAGGATTTAGGGAAAGATGCTTTTATGGAATTGGTGGCAGAACAGACTACTGCGCTATCTAAAAAAGAACCGGCTATTCAAATTGAAAAATTCGAAGCAGCACCGCCTTTACAGGATGTAGAGGTTCCTTTAGTAGAAATTGAAGATCAGAAAAATTTTGAAGTTTGGAAAAGTACGAATGTACTTCCGCAGAAACAGGAGGGATTATTTGCTGTAGGTATTCGTGTACCGCTGGGGGATTTTTATACCGGCGGAGCAAGGATATTGGCAGATTTAGTGAAGAAATATGCCGGAAATGAAATTCGATTAACACTGAGGCAGGATATTCTAATCCGTCACGTGCGTGAGGAGTTTCTTCCGTTCTTTTATTCAGAATTAAAGCAACTGGGATATGCTGAAACCGGTTACGACAAAACAGTAGATATTACGGCCTGTCCGGGAACAGATACCTGTAATCTTGGGATCGCAAGTAGTACAGGAATTGCAGATGTGCTGGAAGATGTTTTAAAAGAAGAATATCCGCAGTTTATTAATGGACGGGATATTACCATTAAAATAAGTGGTTGTATGAATGCTTGTGGCCAGCATAATATGGCTGAAATTGGCTTTCAGGGAATGTCGATCAAAATTGGAAAAACGGTAGCACCGGCACTTCAGATTTTACTTGGTGGAGGAACTTTAGGAGATGGAAACGGACGTTTTGCAGACAAGGTGGTTAAAGTGCCAAGTAAGCGTGGACCTGCAGCTTTCCGACTTATTTTGGATGATTACGAAGCAAACTCAACTCCAGAAGAACGATTTATAGAGTATTATGATCGCCAGGGTAAAACGTATTTCTACGATTTATTAAAAGATATTGCGGATACGTCTAATTTTTCTGAAGATGAGTATGTAGATTGGGGGCATGAAAAACCTTATATTAAAGCAGTTGGAGTTGGTGAGTGTGCCGGTGTGGTAATCGATCTTATTGCAACGCTTCTATTTGAAAGTGAAGAGAAAATTGATAATGCAAAAAGTGCACTGGAAAGAGGAGATTGGGCAGATAGTATTTACCATGCCTATACGTCTATTGTAAATTCGGCTAAAGCTTTATTAATTGCTGAAGACGTAAAGACAAATACCCAGGCAGGAATCATTTCACAATTCGATGAGCTTTTTGTGGAAACAGGAAAAATAGAGCTTTCCACTTCTTTTAAAGAATTTGCTTATCAAATGAACGAAAATGAACCTTCGGAAGCTTTTGCCATCAAATATTTAGAAGATGCATCTTTATTCCTGAAGAGGGTAGATGCATATAGAACAAGGGAGGTACAACATGCATAAATCACCCAAATTAACAGTAGTAGGAGCGGGGCCGGGAGATCCGGAACTAATCACGATCAAAGCAGTTAAAGCGCTTGAGTCGGCCAATGTTGTTTTATACGATGCGCTGATTAATCGTGAGCTACTGGAATATGCTCCACATGCAGAGCATATATTTGTGGGGAAACGCAAAGATAAACATCGTTACTCCCAAGATGAAATAAACGAGCTGATTGTAAAATATGCATTGGAGCGTGGTCATGTAGTGAGGCTTAAAGGAGGGGATCCTTTTGTCTTTGGAAGAGGTTCTGAAGAGATTAATTATGCGAAAAGCAAAGGCCTGGAGACTGGAATGGTTTCCGGAATTACTTCAGCGATATCTGTTCCGGCAGGCGTAGGTATACCGCTTACACAACGTGGAACTTCAGAAAGTTTTTGGGTGATAACCGGTACCACCACGCAAAAGAAGTTGTCTGATGATGTACGCCTGGCGGCACAATCTACGGCAACTGTTGTAATCTTAATGGGAATGAGCAAACTGGCTGAAATTGTTGAGATTTTCAGTCACTTCGGGAAAAGCGATATGCCGGTAGGAGTAATTCAAAACGGGACGACAGTAAATGAAAAGTCAGGTTTCGGAACTATTACGACTATAGAAAAAGTAGTTTCTGAAAAGGGATTAACTGCCCCGTCGATAATTGTGATTGGAGAAGTGGTAAAGGAGAGAAACAAATTACAATCAGTTTTTCAAAACCTCGAGACTATTCCCGGACATAATAGTTCAAAATAATATTATGGAAGAACGAAACGAATTATATCCTGTTTTTTTAAAGGTCAATCAACTAAATATTCTGGTTGTTGGAGGAGGAAATGTAGGTCATGAAAAACTATATTTTTTACTAAAATCCAGTCCGAATGCAAATGTTGAAGTTGTCGCGAAAAAGTTTCTGCCGGAGACAGCAGAACTAGCAAAGAAATTTGGTGTGAAAATGACCAAAGGCAGGTACAGGAGAAAGTATTTAAAAAAGCGACATGTGGTAATCGCAGCAACTAATGATGCGAAGCTTAATAAGCGGGTTCATAGAGATGCAAAGAAGCGTTATTTGCTTGCTAACATTGCAGATACACCCGATCTTTGCGATTTTTATATGGGAGGAATTGTAAATAAAGGTCATGTGAAAATTGCCATTTCCACCAATGGAAAATCACCTACTACCGCAAAGCGTCTCAGAGAATTTTTTGAAGAAGTGATTCCAGAGAATGTGAATCAGATGGTGGAAAATTTAAATGAGTACAGAAAATCCATTAAAGGTGATTTTGAAGCCAAGGTGGAACAGATGAATACAATAACCGAATCATTAAAAGTAAAAAAAAATAAAAATGATTAAGACAGATATCCTGATTATAGGAGCCGGCCCAACCGGATTGTTTACCGTTTTTGAGGCGGGACTATTAAAGCTAAAAACACACCTTATAGATGCCCTGCCACAGCCGGGCGGGCAATGTTCTGAAATATATCCTAAAAAACCTATCTATGATATTCCTGCATTTCCGGAAATCTTAGCCGGGGATTTAGTAGGAAATCTTATGGAGCAGATAAAACCTTTCGAACCTGGATTTACACTGGGTGAGCGTGCAGAAACTCTGGAGAAACTGGATGACGGGACTTTTATTGTAACTACTAACAAAGGTACAAAGCACCATGCCCCTGTAGTGGCAATAGCAGGTGGTTTAGGTTCTTTTGAGCCAAGAAAACCGCCTATTGAAAATATCGCCGATTACGAGGATAAAGGTGTTTCTTATTTTATTAAAGACCCGGAAGTTTACCGCGATAAAAAGGTTGTTATTGCAGGTGGAGGAGATTCTGCCTTAGACTGGGCAATTTATCTTGCAGATGTTGCGGCCGAAGTTTCACTGGTTCACAGGAGACGTGAATTCCGTGGAGCATTGGATAGTGTAGAGCGTGTTTCTGAACTTGCAAAACTTGGAAAAATCGAGATGATCACTAATGCTGAAGTTGTTGGACTAAGAGGGGAAGGCAAACTGGAGAAAGTAGTGATACGCCATAAAGATACCGCAAGGGGAGAGGAATTTAAAGAAGTGGATGAGTTTATTCCGCTATTCGGATTGTCACCAAAACTTGGTCCTATCGGAGACTGGGGGCTGGAAATCGAGAAGAATGCGATTAAAGTTGACAACTCTTATGATTATCAAACCAATATTCCCGGAGTTTACGCAATTGGAGATGTGAATACTTATAAAGGAAAATTAAAGCTGATTCTTTCCGGTTTTCACGAAGCTGCGATCATGTGTCAGAGTGCTTACGCAAGAATTTTTCCGGATAAGAAATATATCCTGAAATATACAACCGTTGGTGGGGTTCAAGGCTTCGACGGAAGTAAAAAAGAAGCTAAAAAAGAAGTAGTACAAAGTATAGGTTAAATTATACCCTGAAGTATTTTTTTGAACCTGTGAGATATAAAAGTCTCACAGGTTTTTGCTTCTCCTGCTTTGCTGAATTCTGAAAAATTCCGCAGGATCTGAAAGAAAACAGCAGGTCGATAATTGGCATTTTTAGGGGGGCTTTAAATTGGCTTGAATGCAGAGAAATTATAACTTTGGGTGAAATTCCGGTTTTATGAAAATCAATTTAAAAAGGCTTAACAACAATTACCACTTCGAAACAAAGAACGAACGTGGTGACATTGTTCATTTAGACAATAAATCTGAAGAAAATCCACAAGGTTCAAGCCCTATGGACCTCTTATTAAGGGGTATTGCCGGTTGCAGTAGCATAGATGTGGTGATGATTCTGAAAAAACAACATTTAGAACTGGATGACCTTCAGGTGGAAGTTGAAGGATTCCGGGAAGATGGAGCAATTCCGAATGTTTTCAAGAAAATCCATCTTAATTTTATGCTGAAGGGAGACATTCCGGAAGCAAAGGCAAAAAGGGCAGTGAGTCTCTCTATGGAGAAGTATTGTTCAGTATCAAAAATGCTTGAAAAAGCTGCAGAAATAAGTTATGAAGTTAATTTAAACGAAAAGCTCATTTCTTAATAAAATAAAAATGGAAAAGAGTTAAATAGGTAAGGGAATGGAGAGATATTCAACCAGGTTTTGGCTCTTTTATTATTTTCTTCTTTACCTTTTAACTTTTTGTTCAAATCTCTTGTAAATTCAGGCCTTAGCCTTATATTTGCTACATAAGTTCATAAATGTAAACATCGTTATCAAGAAAGGTTGAGGGATTAGACCCGCTGAAGCCTTGGCAACCCTCCTGTAATGGGAGAAGGTGCTACGTTCTACCACTCCGGAAACGGCTTGGATAGATAACAAAAGAACACTTTCCTTCTTCTTTTTTGATAATATTTTGAAATAAAATAGAATGTCAAGAATAGAAGATCTCATTTCTCAAAAAATTCTGGTTTTAGATGGCGCCATGGGTACCATGCTTCAGGAATATAAATTTTCTGAAGAAGATTTCCGTGGAGACCGTTTTAAGGACTGGCCTGTTTCCTTACAGGGGAATAATGATTTACTTTCTTTAACGCAACCGGAGGCAATTGCCGAAATCCACCGCAAGTATTTCCTTGCGGGGGCCGATATTGTGGAAACCAATACCTTCTCAGGTACCACCATTGCTATGGCAGATTATCAGATGGAAGAACTGGTGTATGAGATGAACTATGAGTCTGCCCGTATTGCCAAAGAAGTTGCTACAGCACTTACTGCAGAAAATCCTGAAAAGCCACGCTTTGTGGCCGGGGCGATTGGTCCTACAAATAAAACCGCAAGTATGTCTCCGGATGTGAATGACCCCGGATACAGGGCTATTTCCTTTGAAGAGCTAAAAGTGGCTTACCGGCAACAGGCACAGGCATTAATAGATGGCGGAGTGGACATTCTGCTTGTGGAAACGGTATTTGATACTCTTAACGCAAAGGCAGCCTTGTTTGCCATAGATGAACTTAAGGAGGAATTAAACGTAGATGTTCCGGTAATGATTAGCGGAACTATTACAGATGCCTCGGGGAGAACCCTTTCCGGACAAACTGCTGAAGCTTTTCTTATTTCGGTTTCCCATATTCCACTTTTAAGTATCGGCTTTAACTGTGCTCTTGGCGCCAAACAGCTTACTCCGCATCTTGAAGTTCTAAACAGGTATGCAAGTTCCGGAGTGTCGGCTTATCCCAATGCCGGATTACCTAATGCATTTGGCGAATACGATCAGGATGCTGAAGAAATGGCAAATCAGATAAATGAATACCTGGAAAAGCGGCTGGTGAACATCATTGGCGGTTGCTGTGGTACTACTCCAAAACATATTAGAGCTATTGCTGAAATTGTTAAAAATTACCAGCCGAGGGAAATTCCAACCAAGATTCAATATACAGAAAGCATATAATCTCCATGTCAGAAATTAGACCTTTAAAACTCTCTGGCCTTGAGCCTTTAGTGATTACTCCCGACAGCAATTTTGTGAATGTTGGAGAGCGTACTAATGTTGCAGGTTCAAAGAAGTTCCTGCGGCTTATTAAAGAAGAAAAGTTTGATGAAGCCCTGGAAGTTGCAAGAGATCAGGTAGACGGCGGTGCACAGATCATAGATATCAACATGGATGATGGTCTTATTGATGGAAAAGAAGCCATGGTGAAATTCCTGAACCTGGTAGTTGCAGAGCCCGATATTGCCCGTGTTCCTATCATGATAGACAGTTCAAAATGGGAAATTATAGAGGCGGGACTTCAGGTGGTGCAGGGAAAATGTGTAGTGAATTCCATTAGCTTAAAAGAAGGCGAGGAGGAGTTCGTAACCCACGCCAGAAAGATAAAACGTTACGGTGCTGCGGTAATCGTCATGGCTTTTGATGAAGTAGGACAGGCCGATAATTATGAACGCCGGGTGGAGATTGCCAAAAGATCCTATGATATTCTGGTTAATAAAGTAAAGTTTCCTCCGGAAGATATCATCTTCGATTTAAATATTTTTCCTGTTGGAACGGGAATGGACGAGCACAAGCGTAACGCAATAGATTTTATTGAGGGAACACGCTGGGTTAGAGAAAACCTTCCGCACTGCAGTGTTAGTGGTGGGGTAAGTAATGTTTCTTTCTCCTTCCGGGGAAATGATCCTGTAAGGGAGGCGATGCATTCTGTTTTCTTATATCACGCCATAAAGGCAGGAATGAACATGGGAATTGTAAACCCTGCACTTCTGGATGTTTACGACAATATTCCGAAAGATTTACTGGAGCATGTAGAAGACGTAATTCTGGACAGAAGAGAAGATGCAACCGAGCGCATGCTGGATTTTGCAGAAAATGTTGTAGGTACAAAACGTGAAAGCAAGGTAGATCTTTCCTGGAGGGAAAAGCCGTTGCAGGACAGGATTACCCATGCCCTGGTAAAAGGAATAGATGCTTATATTCTCGATGATATCGAAGAAGCCCGGCAGGAAGCAGATAAACCTATAGAAGTTATTGAAGGTCATTTGATGATTGGGATGAATGTGGTTGGAGATTTGTTCGGAAGCGGAAAAATGTTCCTGCCGCAAGTGGTAAAATCTGCCCGGGTAATGAAAAAAGCGGTTGCTTATCTGCTCCCTTATATTGAAGCTGATAAATCGCAGAAACGGCAATCGGCAGGGAAGGTGCTTATGGCAACTGTAAAGGGGGACGTACACGATATTGGTAAAAATATCGTAAGCGTTGTTTTGGGGTGTAATAACTACGAAATTATAGATTTGGGGGTGATGGTACCTTCAGAAAAGATTATTGAAACTGCTAAGGCTGAAAATGTGGATGCGATTGGGCTTAGTGGTTTAATCACACCTTCGCTGGATGAAATGGTTTTCCTTGCGAAAGAAATGCAGCGTCAGAACTTTGAAGTGCCTTTATTGATTGGTGGTGCCACTACTTCTAAGGCGCATACCGCCGTGAAAATAGATCCTCAATATAATTATGCAGTAGCGCATGTAAATGATGCTTCGCGGGCTGTAACGGTGGTAGGTGACTTGTTGAAGGAAAGTACGCGGGAAAAATATAAGAGCGATCTTAAAGAAGAGTATGATAAATTCCGGGCTAACTTCAAAAAGCGAGGTAAGGTAAAGAGCTTTCTGAACCTGCCGCAGGCCCGCCGGAATAAATATAAAATTGAATGGAAAAATACTTCCATTAAAAAACCGAATAAACCAGGGATCCAGGTTATTGACGGTTTCGACATAAGGAAACTTGTTAAATATATCGACTGGAGTCCGTTTTTTAGAAGCTGGGATTTGCACGGCCGATATCCGGATATTCTGAAAGATGAAAAAGTAGGGGAGCAGGCGAGTATTCTATTTGAAGATGCAAAACACATGCTAAACAGGATCCTTGATGAAAAACTGCTGAAAGCCAAAGCAGTATTCGGACTTTTTGAAGCAAATACAGTCAATAGCGATGATATTGAAGTCATATTTCAGGAAGATTCCGAAGAGAAAACGATGCTTTTTCGCACTTTAAGGCAACAACTTAAGAAGCATGGGGAAAAGCCAAATTTCGCCCTTGCAGATTTTATCGCGCCAAAGGAAAGCGGGGTTCAGGATTATCTGGGATTCTTTTGCGTAAGCACAGGGTTTGGAACCAGTGATTTGGCGGCACAATTTGAAAAGGATCATGATGACTACAATTCTATCATGATCAAAGCCCTTGCCGACCGTCTGGCTGAAGCTTTTGCAGAATATCTTCATAAGCAGGTTCGAACTGAAGATTGGGGTTATGCTCCAGATGAAAATCTTTCTAATGAAGAATTAATAAAAGAAACGTATAAAGGAATAAGACCGGCACCGGGATACCCGGCCTGTCCCGATCACCTGGAAAAGCTGAGTATTTGGGAGCTGTTAAAAGTTGAAGAAAGAATAGGCGTGAAATTAACCGAAAGTCTTGCCATGTGGCCGGCCGCGAGTGTAAGTGGTTATTACTTTGCAAATCCGGAAGCCCGTTATTTCGGACTCGGAAAAATAAAAGAAGACCAGGTAAAAGATTTTGCGGAAAGAAAAGGAATATCATTCGAAAAAGCAGAGAAATGGCTTAATCCGAATATTGCAGATTAGGTTTGAGAAGTTAGAGTGAAGTATTAAGAAATAAAGACCTCACAGGTTTTAAAAACCTGTGAGGTCTGGAAGAAAACTCGGTAGACCTGCAAGGTTTTTAGAACCTTAGAGGTCTGGAAAGAATCATCGGTCTTAGAGTCGCGGAAAAGTGTAGACAAGCATCAAGCTACATTTAATTTAGCTGCTCAAGATTTGGTTACGAATTCTTGAATAAAAGAATAAGAAATTAGATTGAAATAAATGCGTTAGGGATTGCAGCGGCATCCTTTTTTAACGGCACGTAGCGAAGCGAAGTTCGGTGAAAAAGATATAGCGAAAAGCCCGGCCTGTAAGGCAACGCCCATATATAAAGAAATTTTAGGTTTACATGAAAGTTACAGAACACATTAAAAATGCAAAGGGTAAAACATTGTTTTCTTTTGAAATCGTGCCGCCCAAAAAGGGAAAAAATATTCAGGAGCTGTATGATAATATAGATCCTTTAATGGAATTTCAACCGCCTTTTATAGATGTGACAACTTCCCGGGAAGAATATGTATATGTGGAAAGGGATGGGCTCCTGGATAGGCAAATTACCCGTATGCGCCCTGGAACGGTGGGTATTTGTGCCGCGATCAAACATAAATACAACGTAGATACTGTCCCTCATGTGCTTTGCGGTGGCTTTACCAAGCAGGAAACTGAGTATCTGCTGGTGGATTGTCATTATTTGGGTATTGAAAATGTAATGGCGCTGCGTGGAGATGCGATGAGCCATCAAAAATACTTTGAACCTTCAGAAGGTGGTAATAATTACGCCTGTGAGTTGGTGGAGCAAATTCAGGGTTTAAATCAGGGAAAATATTTGCACGATGTTATCGAGGCAGATCATAAATCTGATTTTTGTATTGGAGTCGCGGGCTATCCTGAAAAACATTTGGAAGCCCCTTCGTTAAAATCAGATCTCCGGCGGTTGAAAGAAAAAGTAGATAAAGGGGCAGATTATATCGTGACTCAGATGTTTTTTGATAACAGTAAATACTTCAAATTTGTAGAAGACGCCAAAAAAGCAGGTATTAATGTACCAATAATTCCGGGAATAAAACCAATTGCTACAATGCGACACCTGCAATTATTGCCCCAGGTATTCAGAATAGATCTTCCGGAAGAATTAATTTCAGAAGTTGAAAAGTGCAAAAATAACGCAGAAGTACGGCAGGTAGGAGTGGAATGGTGTATTAAACAATCTAAAGAGTTAATGGATGGGGGAGCGCCGGTTTTGCATTATTATTCTATGGGAAAAAGTTCTAACATTCAGAAAATTGCAGAAGCGGTTTTCTAGCTAAAAATAAGAGAGGTGCCAAAAATGGCAATTATCGCAAATGTATTAGATTTGCGGTGCCATGAATAAATTTGTCCTCTACCTGCTTTTATTTTGCTGCGGAATATCACATGCACAGGAAAAAACTCCGAAGTTTTATTCGGAAGATGCCAATTATTTCTATGGAACGATTTTGGAGCATAGTCCTGATATCTCCCATCTTATTACGGGTCATCCTACAGGGGTCATCCTAAGTTTTCAGCGTAAAACCTATGGATTTGAAAACTGGGAGCGGCGCTACAATTATCCTGATGTTGGATATTCTTTTACTTACCAGGATTTAAAGAATCAGCATCTTGGAGAGAATGTAGGGTTGTATGCGCATTTAAGCTTCTATTTTTTACAGCGGAATTTAATGTTTAGGGTAGGGCAGGGACTGGCTTATGCGTCCAATCCCTATCATCCGGACGATAATTACCGGAACAACGCTTACGGTTCCCAAATTTTGAGCTCCACTTACCTGATGGGAAATTTCCACAGGGAAAATATCTACAAAGGCTTTGGTCTGCAGGCGGGAATTTCGCTGCTTCACTATTCCAATGCCGATTTTAAATCGCCAAATAGCAGTACAAATACGTTGACTTTTAACCTTGGAGTGAATTATATGCTGGATCATGAAGATACTCCGGAATATATTCCAAAGAACCCGGAAGAAAACAGATACTCCGAGCCTGTTCATCTTAATTTTGCACTTCGCGGCGGAGTAAATACCATGGGTGTTATAGGATCTGCACGATATCCTTTTCTAACCGCTGCGGTCTTTGCAGATAAAGTGATAAACAGAAAAAGTACATTACAGGCAGGTGTAGAATTTTTCTATTCCAAAGCTTTGGAAGAATATATTTATTATCAGTCGGTCGCTTTTCCCAATGGGCATACCTCGGGCGACGAAGATGCAAATCGCGTTGGCTTGTTTGCGGGACATCAGCTAACATTCAATAAACTTTCTGTTGTTACGCAGTTGGGTTATTATATATACTATCCTTACACCGAATATGTGGACCAGCTCTATATACGAGCAGGATTGCGCGGGAAGGTTAGTGAACATTTTTGGGTTTCGGCTACTGTTAGGGCACATGGTGCAAATGCCGAAGCTGTCGAATTTTCTTTAGGTTACCGATTATAGATGAAGATGAGAAAGGTTTTCTACATATTGTTTATCGGAATTCTGTTTTCCGGATGCTCCCCAGACGAGGCTGCCACCTGCTTTAAAGGGGCGGGGGAAATTGTGCAAGACGAAGTTGAAGTAGAAACTTTTGATGAAATTATAGTTTATGAAAGGGTGAAATTATTCATTCAACAGGGACCAGAGCAGATAGTAATTGTCGAAACCGGAGAAAATTTAAAAGATGAGATTACGGTTGAAGTTGAAAATTCCAGGTTGAGTATAAAAAATGGCAATTCTTGTAACCTGTTCCGGGAGTATGAAGTCACTAAAGTTTATGTTACTGTTCCCGATCTTACGTGGCTGCAGAATAGTAGCGGCAGCACGATAGAAAGTATAGGTGTGCTGAAATTTGCCAATTTATGGCTGCGATCTTTTAATCAGGAGGATGATTCTACCATTCGTACTGTCGGGGATTTTAAACTGAATCTGGATGTGGAAAACCTTCGGATTACGAATGACCAGTATTCCAATTATTTTCTCTCCGGAAAAGTGGAAAATTTAAATATATTCTTTGCTGCCGGGGATGGGAGGCTGGAAGCCGGCGATCTGGTTGTTCAGCATAGTGAGATCTTCCATCGCGGAACAAATAAGATGATCCTGAATCCGCAGCAGTCCGTTACCGGGGAAATAAGAAGTAGTGGGGATGTAATTTGCATTATTAAACCGCCTGTTGTTGATGTAGAAGAATTCTATACAGGGAAACTTGTTTTTCCCCCAACCCCCGAAGGGGGCTTTTAAATATGAGGAGCGGAGTCGAGAGGTTCTTTTAAAGAGAGGAATTGTATGAATTCTCGACTACGCTCGAACTGACTAAAACCTGACGTGTCTCTACGATTCGAAAATTTAAATTTCTGATCCTTCTGATTTCTAAAGACCGATAATTGCCAAATTTGAAGCCTCACTTTTTTCACTATTAAAAGTTTCTTTGGTCACCTCGAGCGGAACCGGGGGGCAAGTTAGAAGTAGCATAAACAAATGAAAGACGTCAGTTCGAGTGTTTTTTGCTGTAGCGGTAGCGGAAGGAAAAAATGTATCGAGAACAGGTTGAAAGTTCCAAGTTCCCTCGGGTCCCGATTCAATTTCTTATCACCTATCTGATCAAGAAAACACTGGTAAATTCAGGGTCTCCACTTCGCTCGAACTGACAAAGTATTTAATAGCGTTTTCTACGAAGCTCCCCCTTCGGGGGTTGAGGGGCTTTTTGTAAGTTCGGCAAAAAGACTTTCAAGGTTTTTAGTTTTTCGGTTTAATTGAAGGGTTTTTAGTCCGTTATCATGTGCGAAATCAAAGACAGCAGGGCGCATATCTTTTTTAGCATCAAAACAAAGTTCGTAAGCAAAACCACCAATATTCCTTGCGCTGATTAAATGCGGAAGTTTTTTTAGGGCCACATCCTCGATACGATAATCAAATTCCACTACGATAATTTGCTCATTTTCGTCCCGAAGTTCTGCCATTTTCTTGTCGGCCACTACTTTTCCGTGATCGATGATAATCACCCTTTCACAAATAGCTTCCACTTCCTGCATGATATGGGTAGAAAGAAAAATGGTTTTATTTTTGCCAATATTCCGGATGAGATTCCTGATTTCCACAAGCTGGTTTGGATCCAGCCCGGTGGTAGGTTCATCCAGAATAAGAACTTCGGGATCATGAAGCAATGCTGAAGCCAGACCAACCCGCTGCCGGTAACCCTTGGAAAGTTGTTCAATTTTTTTATCTGCTTCAGGAGTAAGGCGGGTAAGTTCAATTACTTCTTCTATCCTTTCTTTACCTATGCCATAAACCTTTGCGTTAAAAGCAAGATATTCCCTTACATACATTTCCGTATACAAGGGATTATGTTCCGGCAGATATCCAATTCCCTTTTGGATTTGATGTATATCTTCTCCTAACAGGATTCCATTTACTTCAGCTTTCCCTTCAGAATGAGGTAAGTAGCCGGTAAGGATTTTCATTAAAGTAGATTTTCCAGCTCCGTTAGGGCCAAGAAAACCTACAATTTCACCCTTTTCAATAGAAAATGAAACGGCATCCAGGGCTTTTTGATTTCCGTAAAATTTAGAAATCCCTTCAACTGAAATGGACATAAATTTTCTTTTTTTCAAAAGTAAGGATTAATTATCATCCTTATGTGTTGAGGAAAAAAGTCTATTTATTTTTTCTTCCGTAGAAGAATAATTTTCCGTTTAAACTATTCGGAATAAAGACTTATTAAAAATGACAATTTTTAGTAATCCTTTTGTAAAAACAGAATTCCGAAATGAAATTAATAAAAAGTTAAAAAAAGAAGAAAAATTATTCTTGTTTTTGAAATTTAATGCTACTTTAGCCCTGTAACAGTGAAATAATGAACAACTTAATTACCTGGAACGCATTCTATTATTTTTATTTCTATACCAGAGATAGGATCGGGAATGCTTTGTAATTAACTGTACTAAATTATATAAGAGTCTCGATCTAAAAGTCGGGACTTTTTTTTTAGATCAAATTTTAAATGGATAAAAAAATAGCAATTCAGGGAATTCAGGGTTCCTTTCATCATTTGGTGGCACAACAGTATTACCATGAAGAGATTGAGGTGATGGAGTGTATGTCATTTCGTGAATTGGTTGCCGCACTGGTTTCCGGGGAAGCAGATGAGGCTGTGATGGCCATAGAGAATTCCATAGCAGGTTCTATTTTGCCCAATTATGCTATGATTGATGAAAATAACATAAAAGTTATTGGTGAACATTATATTCCGATAGATATGAACCTTATGGCTTTGCCGGGGCAGTCTATAGAGAAGATCAAGAAAGTATTTTCACATCCCATGGCATTGCTGCAGTGTAAGGATTTCTTCAAAAAGTACCCACATATCAAGCTAATTGAAGATGCAGATACGGCAGAGGTTGCAAAACGGATTAACGAAAAGGAATTAAAGCACGTTGGTGCGGTAGCAAGCAAAGCGGCAGCCCGGATTTTTAACCTAGAAATGCTTGCGCAAAGTATCCATACCAAAAAAAGTAATGCTACCCGATTCCTGATTTTGAGTATGAAAAAGAAGGAGCCAAACGGAGATATAATTAATAAGGCGTCCTTAAAATTTGAACTGGAAAGTAAAAGGGGTAGTCTTGTTTCCGTGTTGAATATTATTCGGGATTTTGACCTGGATATGACGAAGATCCAGAGTATGCCAATCATAGAAACACCGTGGAAATATTCATTTTTTGTGGATGTTACTTTTGAAGAATACGAAGGCTTTCAAAAGGCAATGGAAATACTTGAAGTAATGACAGAGCAACTAAAAGTTTTAGGTACATATAAAAATAGTTTGTAATGGTACAGGCAAAAAGATTAGATGAAGTAAAGGAATATTACTTCTCCGGTAAACTCAGGGAAGTGCGGGCATTGGAGGCTGCTGGGAAACCTATTATTAATTTAGGTATTGGTAGTCCAGATCTGCCACCACCGCCACAGGTAATTTCAAAATTAAATGAGGCGCTGATGAATCCCGGGGCACATCAATATCAGCCCTATAGGGGAACTGCCGATTTCCGGAATGCCATAAGGGATTTTTATAAAAACCATTATCATGTGAGCCTGGACCCGGAGACTGAAGTCATTCCGTTGATGGGAAGCAAGGAAGGAATTACACATATTTCCATGGCTTTTCTTAATAAAGGAGATCAGGTTTTGATTCCAAATCCAGGATATCCCACTTATTCTTCAGTCACGAAATTAGTAGAAGCAGAAGCTGTTTATTATGATCTTAATGCTAAAGGAAACTGGCTTCCAGATCTGGAGGAATTAGCTAAAAAAGATTTAAGCAAGGTGAAACTAATGTGGGTTAATTATCCTCATATGCCTACCGGTGCTGCGGCTAACGATGAGTTCTTTGCCGATTTAGTGGCGTTTGCCAAAAAACATCAAATATTGATCATAAATGATAATCCGTATAGCTTTATCCTTAATGACCATCCCGAAAGTATTCTCAAAACTGAAGACTCCAGGGATGTAGTACTTGAGCTGAATTCCCTGAGCAAAAGCTTTAACATGGCTGGCTGGCGTATTGGAATGCTCTGCGGAAGTGAAAAAAACATCAATACTGTCCTGAAGGTGAAAACCAATATGGATAGCGGGATGTTTTATCCTTTACAAGCCGGAGCGGCGGAAGCTTTGCGACTGGATAAAAAGTGGTTTACCACTCAGAATGAAATTTATAAGCAACGAAAGAAGAAAGTTCTGGAACTTGCTGAAGCTCTTAATTGCACTCCGGAAAAAGATCAGCAGGGAATGTTCGTCTGGGCCCGGGTGCCGGAAGGAGAAACTTCAGAAAGCTTTGTAGACGATCTTTTACACACTCATGATATTTTTACCGCTCCGGGATTTATTTTTGGCAGTCAGGGCGAAGGGTACATCAGGTTTTCCCTCTGTACCAACGAAGAAAATATTTCCGAAGCCATAAAACGAGTAAAGAAATGAAGGTTTATATCATAGGAATCGGACTTATTGGAGGTTCCTTTGCACTGGATGTAAAAGCAAATTTTCCGGATGCAAAGATTTTCGGAATAGATGCTAATGAAGCACATCTTGACAGGGCAAGGGAATTAAAGCTGATAGATGAGAAAGCTACAATGGGAGATTTTGAAGATGCCGATGTTGTATTTGTGGCCGTTCCCGTAGATGTTAGCCTGGGAGTTATTACGAAAACTCTGGATCAAATTGGCGGAAATACGCTGGTTATTGATGCAGGTTCCACAAAAGCGAAGCTTTGCCAGGCGGTTTCTGATCATGCAAACAGAAGAAATTTTCTTGCTGCCCATCCAATTTCGGGTACCGAATATTCCGGTCCCGAAGCTGCAATACCACAACTTTTCAAAGACAAAACCAATATTATTTGCGAGGTAGAAAAGACTGCTTTTAAGCTCCAGGAGCGTGCACTGGACATTTTTAATAAACTCGGAATGAGGATAAGGTACATGGATCCAGAATCACACGACCGGCACATCGCATACGTTTCCCATCTGTCACATATAAGTTCTTTTATGCTTGGCAAAACAGTATTGGAAAAGGAAAAGAACGAGCGGGATATTTTTGATCTTGCGGGTAGTGGATTTGCGTCTACCGTGCGTTTGGCAAAAAGTTCACCTGCTATGTGGACACCAATCTTTCAGCAGAACAAAGAAAACGTGCTGGAAACCTTAAATGGTTACATTAAAAATCTCACACAGTTTAAAAATCTTATCGAAAATGAGGATTTTGAAGAGGTCTTTAATGAAATGGAAAGAACAAATCATATAAAAACAATCTTAAACGGAATCAACTAATACTACTTAAATTATATTGAGAAATGGAAAACAAAAAAGAACTTAGAAACTGGCTGGATAATTTTGGACTGGATCATCCCCTAGTAATTGCCGGACCATGTAGCGCCGAAACCGAGGAGCAGGTTTTGAAAATTGCACACCAGCTAAAAGATACTGATGCAACAGTCTTGCGGGCAGGAATCTGGAAGCCAAGAACCAGACCTGGTAACTTTGAAGGTGTTGGTGCTCTTGGATTAAAATGGCTTAAAAAGGCGAAGGAAGAGACAGGAATGTTAACTACTACGGAAGTTGCAAATACTGCTCATGTTGACCTTGCCTTAGAAAATGATGTGGATATTCTCTGGATTGGTGCGCGTACTACAGTTTCTCCGTTTATTGTTCAGGAAATAGCAGATGCCTTAAAAGGAACTGATAAAACCGTTCTGGTAAAGAACCCTGTGAACCCAGATTTATCCCTGTGGTTAGGTGCTGTGGAGCGTTTTTATACTGCAGACATTAAAAATCTTGGAGTAATCCACAGAGGGTTTTCAGCTTACGAAAAAACGAAATACCGAAACAATCCGGAATGGCAGATCGCAATTGAACTTCAGAATAAATTTCCTGATCTTCCATTAATACTTGATCCTTCGCATATTGCCGGACGTCGTGATATAATTTTTGATCTTTGCCAGACGGCGCTGGATTTAAATTACGACGGAATTATGGTAGAAACTCATCACACTCCTGATGATGCATGGAGTGATGCAGCACAACAAATAACTCCAGCAACCCTTGTTCAGATTATGAAAGATTTGAAGATTAGAAAAGAAGTTTCTGAAAGTGAAGAATTTCAAAAAAAACTCAGCACTTTAAGAGCACAGATAGATGTAACCGATAATCAGTTAATCGAATTGCTCGCTAAAAGAATGAAAGTTTCTGATGAAATTGGAAAAGTGAAAAAGGCTCAGAACGTTTCGGTTCTTCAGACTAAAAGGTGGAATGAAATCCTTGGGAAGATGGTGTTGGAAGGAGAGCAACATGGACTTAGCGAGGAGTTTATTTTACGTCTGTTCAAAGCTGTTCACCAGGAATCTATTAACCACCAGGAGAAAGTAATGAAGGCGTAAAAACAGTTTTGTAGAAAGATTTTAAAACTGAAAATCTGTTTTTATAAAATAAGAAAGCCTCACTTTTGCAGTGAGGCTTTCTTATTTTACTCCACTTACTTTGTATATGCCAATCTTCTTGAAGCTTTACGCATAAGAGTATTGATCAAGCCATCTGTACTGCTGCCAAGGCTGCCAACCACTCTCTTGTTGTAATTCCAGAGAAGTTCTCCATCCACTGCGTTATTTACGCTCATATTAATTGTGGCAGAATTTGTTGCTCCCCAAAAACCAACAAGAACGCCAAGTGCAATAGAAGCACCATCAGACATTGGTTTGTCAGTTTCGAAGGTGCCGCCAATAACAGCGTCTACTTCTAAAAGTTGAGCCAGTTCTTCTGGTGTGTAAACAGAAAAATCGGTAATTTCATTTTTAGCCAGTATGGCATTGGTACGTTTTGGATCCTGAACGTCGATAAACAACTTTCCGCGGGTTTTTCTTTTTAAAAACCAGGAATACATCGCGGCTTGTACGGCTGTACCTTCGCTTTTTTCCATTTCTGCCAACTGTTCAACGGAAATTTCTTTCATTTGTTTAGGTCGTAGGCTTACCTTTGCAGTGAATGGCAAAATAGCGATTTCCTTATGCTCTTTTGCGATTTGATCGAAATTCGGATTCTCATAAAGGTGAGTTTGTGCAATTGATGATAGCCCGATGAAGAAGAACAAGACCGGGATTAATGATTGTTTGGTAATAATTTTCATGATGATTATGATTAAATTTACGCGATCAAATGTATGCGAAAAAATGATTGATTTTACAAGGTAATTAAGATAATATTAATATTTGATGAAAGGAACTGTTTACAAGTCTACAGGCAGCTGGTACCAGGTGAAAACCAAATCTGGAGAATTTTATAACTGCCGTATAAAAGGAAAGTTCCGTATTAAAGGAATAAAGAGCACAAACCCTGTTGCGGTAGGGGACGAAGTCATTTTTGATCTGGAGGAGCAACAGGGAGATGAGCAGCAGGGGGTAATAAAGAAAATTGAAGAACGGGAAAATTACATCATTCGTAAGTCTGTAAACCTTTCTAAGCAAACGCATATAATTGCTTCAAATATCGACAGGGTTTTCCTTATAGTTACGCTAAATAATCCGCCGACGTTTACAACATTTATGGATCGCTTTCTTGTCACGGCTGAAGCTTATGATATTGAAGCAGTCATCCTCTTTAATAAAACCGACACTTACACTGAAGAAGAAGTCCTGGAAGTAAAATTCCTCGCCCAGCTTTACCGGAATATTGGTTATGAATGCGTGGGAATTTCAGCAAAGACAGGAAAAAATGTAGAGAAGGTTAAGGAAATGATGATTGGCAAAACCAGCATGTTTTCCGGTCACAGCGGAACGGGAAAATCTACTCTGATTAATGCACTCGAGCCTTCTTTGAGCTTAAAAACCTCAGAAATTTCTGAACAGCACCGGCAGGGGCAGCATACTACCACCTTTGCTGAAATGTTCGATCTCAGTTTCGACGCAAGGATCATCGACACTCCGGGAATTAAAGGTTTTGGAGTGGTAGATATGGAAAAGGAGGAAATCGGGGATTACTTTCCTGAATTTTTTGCACTAAAGCAAGACTGTAAATTCCATAATTGTCTGCATTTGGAAGAGCCGCAGTGTGCTGTTAAGGAAGCATTGGAAGAGGGGGAAGTTGCCTGGTCCAGATATAAAAGTTATTTACAAATAATGGATGGTGAAGATGAGAATTACAGGATAGATAATTACCAAAAGAAATGAGAGTAGTACTACAAAGAGTTTCAGAAGCTTCTGTGACTATTAACCATCGTGTAAATGCGGTTATTAAACAAGGCTTGGTTATTTTATTGGGGATCGAAGAGAAAGATACAGAAGAAGATATAGAGTGGCTTTGCAGTAAGATTGTAAAAATGCGCATTTTTAATGATGATGATGAAGTGATGAATCTTTCGTTGCTGGATATTGAAGGGGACGCAGTTGTAGTAAGCCAGTTCACCCTACATGCGAGTACTAAAAAAGGAAATCGCCCAAGTTATATTAAAGCGGCCAAACCCGACGTGGCAGTACCTCTCTACGAAAAATTTATTGAAGTGCTTGAGGAAAAAATGGAAAAAAGAGTAGGTACGGGAGAGTTTGGTGCAGATATGAAGGTTGCCCTGGTAAATGACGGACCTGTTACAATTTTAATGGATTCTAAAAATAAAAGTTAAAATTTCTTAAAATTTTATATATTGCGGGTGGTTAGAATTTTCTTCCGAAAATTTTCTAACACTAATTCTTAAGTACGATATTCTTCTTTTTTTAGCTTCGGGAAAGCCATGTGAATTGCCCTGAAGATTTTTTAGAAGACTTTTTTAACTTAAAGATTCGAAAAATGAAGCTAAAAAGGAAATTTGCTTTTATTGTACTGCTTACTTTTTTATCTACCGGAGGTTGGGCACAGAAGTATAAACTAGATAAGTTATCTGAGAGGGATTTTGAGATAGAAAAAGATACATCAAAATTGTCTTCGCCTGCCGTATTTTTGATAAAGCACAGGGAAACATACTTCGATTATAGTGATTCTGATCATTGGACAATCATTAATGAAGTTACCGAACGTATCCATATTTTATCTAAAGAAGGGCTTGATTATGCTACCAAAAAAATCCCGCTTTATAAAAATGATACTGATAAAGAAATTCTTGAGGAAATAGAAGGTGCCACTTATAATCTGGAAGGTGGCAAGGTGGAGAAAACGAAGTTTGATGAAAAGGTTGTATTCGAGAAAAATATCAACAAACACTGGAACGAATCTGTTTTTACGATGCCCAATGCAAGGGTGGGATCTGTGGTGGAATGGAGCTATAAAACAATTTCTCCTTTTTGGAAAGTAGATGACCTTGTTCTTCAGCAGGATATACCTGTGAAGCACTACTATGCAAAAATAAGGACGCCGCAAATGTTCGGTTTTCGGGTTTTAAAGAGAGGATCCTTCGAAATATCACCCAATTCTTCCGTGGAAAGCCGAAGTTTGGGTTTTACTTATGCAGGCACCGGTGGTTACGGTACTTCTACTATTAGATCTAATTCAGCCAGGGTGAATTTTCAGGAAATTATCAGCGAATACCAAAAAGAAAATATTCCGGCTTTAAAGGAAGAGCCGTTCGTTAATAACATTAATAACTATCGGTATTCCATTATTTATGAACTCACTTCTACTGAATTCTCCGAAGGAAATGTAAAGAATTATGCTATTACCTGGGAAGAAGTAGCCCGTTCTATTTTTAAGTCTAAAAATTTTGGAAAGCAATTAGAGGATACACGATTCTTAAAAGAAGCAGCGAAAAACATTACTTCCCAATATGTAGAAAAGGAAATAATACTTGAAAAGGCGCTGGAATTAATAAAGCTAAGAATGACCTGGAACGGTGAATATGGCAAATATGTAGAGCAGGATATATCTAAAGCTTATAAAAATGGAGCAGGTAACGTAGCAGAAATTAATCTAAGTTTAATCGCTTTACTTCGGGAATGTGGTTTGGATGTTAACCCAGTGCTGGTGAGTACCCAAAGCAACGGCGTCCCGCTTTATCCAACCCTGGAAGGTTATAACTATGTGATTGCCGGTCTACGTGAAAATGGAAAGACTCTGCTACTTGATGCTACAGAAAAGTGGAGTGCGGTGAATATTCTTCCGGCAAGGGTTTATAACTGGACAGGACGTATGATTAGTGATAAGGGGATAGCTCAGGAAATAGATTTGAATGAAACCAGCAGGGCAGAAGAATATCACTTCGTGATGGCTGCTATAGATAATAATGGCGTGGTTACAGGAGAAGTCAAAGAACGTTTTGTTGGGAATAAGGCTTTAAATTATCGTCAAAAGAAGGCGGGAGTTGCAGAAAAAGATATAAAATCTTCATTAGCAGAAGGGTTTGGACTGCAGGAAATTATTGGTATTAAGGTGAAAAATTCTGTTCTGGTAAAAGAGCCAATTGAAGAAATTTTTCAGTTTACATCCTCAAATGAAGCAGATGTGGTAGGAAACAAAATTTATTTCTCACCGCTACTTTTTTTAAAATTGGCTGAAAATCCATTTAAAGAAGAATTTCGGCAATTTCCTGTTAATTACATCAACCCGTTTACTAATGCTAAAATGGTCACCTTATCAATACCTGAAGGGTATAAAGTAGCTTCTATACCACAGTCATTGAACATGGTTTTGCCGGATGACACAGGAGCTTTCCTGTTTCATGTCGCAGAGCAAAACGGGACATTGCAGATTACATCACGATTCTCAATAAAAAAGCCCTACATAGATGCAGGTTATTATGAATCCCTAAGAGAGTTCTATAAGCGCTGTGTCGAAAAAGAAAATGAAAAAATAGTATTAGAAAAAGTTTAAACTTGAGATATAACATAATGCTCGGTTAAGTAACCAAGATTTTTTCTAAAGTTTGGTTCCCTTATCATTTAAGGTTTATTATCTCTTTTATTTTAATAGAATGCACAAGTATTGGCTTTTAATTTTCGGTGGTTTATACTGCTTAAATCTTCAATGTCAGGATTATCCTGTTTCTCATATCGACATATCGCTTTTAAATAATGCAAATGCGGTAATAAGAAATTATGATGAAAAAATCGTAGTGGAGGACCTGGATAAGGTAGTTACAAAAATTGATAAGGTGATTACCATCTTAAATCAAAAGGGGGATCGTTTTCTTGGCGCTTATGAAGTCTATGATGCTTCTGAGAAAATTAAACATCAGCAGGCGATTGTTTATGACAGAAATGGGAAACAAATAAAAAAAATCAGAGGGCGGGATTTTATGGATGAAAGCAATTTCCCATCCTTCGTCTTGTTTGCAGATAACCGGGTGAGTTATCTTAACTACACACCCCGCTCTTATCCTTACACTATACACTACACTAGTGAGGTAGAAAGCAAGAATAGTATTTTTATACCTGAATGGAGGCCCGTTCCCGGTTATAATATAAGTGTAGAAAATTCTTCTTTTCAAATTTTAAACCACACAAGAAGCTCACTGCGTTTTTCAGAAAAAAACATGGAAGATCTTCAGGTTGAAAAGGACTCTGATAGTCTTAGCCTTCATTATAAAATTCAGGATATTCAGGCGATGGAATATGAAGTTTTATCTCCTTATTTTCACCAGAATGCTCCAAGGTTGGTTGTTGCCCTTAAAGGATTTCATCTGGAAGGAATAAATGGAAGTGCAGGAAATTGGGAAGAATTTGGAAAATGGCAGTACGAAAACTTAGTAAAAGGCCATGACGATTTACCGCAGGAAACCATAAATAAAATCACTCTCCTTACAAAGGACGCTAAAAGCCTTGAGGAGAAAGCGCGTATTATTTACGAGTATGTGCAAAATAGTACCAGGTATGTAGCAATTGCTTTGGGAATAGGAGGCTGGGAGCCTGCGTATGCCGGAGAGGTGGATAAGCTTGGATATGGGGATTGTAAAGGTCTTACAAATTATACAATGGCGCTTTTAAAATCTCAGGATATTGAAGCGTATTATACTATAGTACATTCAGGTGAAAAGTTAGATATAGATCCCGATTTTACTAAAATTCAGGGTAACCATGTAATATTAAATATTCCGAGGGAGGAGAAAGAGGACATCTGGCTGGAATGTACCAACCAATTTTTTCCGTTTGATTATTTAGGTGATTTTACAGACGACCGTTTTGTTTTACGCTTAACTCCGGAAGGAGGGGAAATTATTAAGACCCGAGAATATTCGGCAGAAGATAATCTTGAAGAAATTCACTGCACTGTGGAGTTACAAAGTGAAGGCGGTTTTTTGGCAAATTTCGAACGTTCAAGTACAGGCATACCTTATGGAGATATTTATCCTCTTGAACGACAACAGGAAAAAGATCAGAAAGAATATTACCGTAGCGAGTGGGCTCACATTCAGAACATCTCTTTTGACAGTATAAGCTTCAGCAATAACAAAGAGGCTATACGATTTACTGAAAAATTAAAATTCAGGGGAGACCGTTTTGCTATAAAAGCGGGAAACCGTTTTCTGCTTCCACTTAATTTTGTTAAAAATGAACGAATAAAGCTCAGGGAAATTGAAAATAGAAAATATCCTGTAAGAATCAGCAGGGGTAAAACTTATGCTGACACCTTCAGATATAAAATTCCTGCCGAATATGAAGTGGAGGCTCTACCTGAAGGGAGCGCAATAACTTCTGAATTTGGTAATTCCAAAATTGAAATAAAAATGGAAGAGGGAGAAGACGGTGTGATGCTGGTTGTAAAGAAGTTTCTCCAAATTAATAAAGGGGAGTGGTCGTCTGAAAAATACGAGGACTTCCGGGAATTTATAGGTGCTGTTGAAGAAATGAATAATCTTAAAGCAGTTATAGTTACAAAAAGTTAAATTAATATTTACAGCCATATGAAAAACTACTACTTATTATTATTCGTAATTTTTGCTCAAAACCTCATTTTTTCTCAGGATTACCGTTTCGGAAAAGTTTCAGAAGAAGAAGTTCTGGAAAAAGCCTATCCTTTAGATTCCACTGCCAATGCAGCCATTCTTTTTAAAAGTCAGAAGACCTATTACGAGCTACATCAAAATACTGGATTTACTTTAGTGACCGATGTTTACGAGCGGATCAAAATTTATAATAAAGATGGTTTGGACTGGGCTACTAAAGAAATTACAGCTTATCAAAATGGATCTGATCGGGAGAAAATTGTTAGTGTAAAAGGTAATACCTATAATATAATAGATGGAAAGCTTAAAGATGAAAAGCTGCGTAAAGATGGTATTTTTGATGAAGAAGTTAATAAATACCGAATTAAGACTAGTCTCACCATGCCAGCTGTTACAGAAGGAAGTGTAATAGAATATTCCTACACCGTCAGATCTCCTTTTCTAACCAGTATAGATGAGACCAGGTTGCAATACACCATTCCTGTAGAAAGGATAGAAGTGCAGGTGAAAATTCCTGAATTTTTTGGGTTTAAGATGCATTCTAACTTAAAATCTCCTTTAATTTTTGATGTAGATAAATCTGGCGATACTTTTAGATATGCTTTTCAGGAAAGCACCAGGAAAAGTAACGGCTGGACAACTTCTTCAGAATATTCCACTAATTCCGTAGATTATAAATTAAATGTTTATCAAATCCAAAAAGACAATGTTGCGGCTTTAAAAAAGGAGCCCTTTGTGGATTACCTTGAAAATTATGCTGCTTATATTAAATGGGAACTTATGTTTACACAGTTCCCTAATACGCCTGTTAAAAATTTCACCCAAACCTGGGAAGGAGTTACAAAGACCATTTATGATGGTAACCTGGGAAAAGAATTACATCAGGAAAGATACTTTAGGAAAGATGTAGATGAACTGCTTTCAGGGGTTTCCAATCCCCAAACTAAAGTGGCTTTAATCTATGATTTTGTAAAGAAGAAGGTGAGATGGAATGACTTTGTGGGATATTACACAGATAACGGATTAAAATCTGCTTATAAAGACGGAGTGGGAAACTGTGCAGATATTAACCTCATGCTTACTGCTATGCTTAAGTATGCAGGTTTAACAGCTAACCCAGTGCTCGTGAGCACACCAGATAATGGGATTCCTGTATTTCCTACAATTAACGGCTTTAACTACATCCTTGCTTCTGTAGAACTTCCAAATCAAACCCTACTGCTGGATGCAACAGATCCTTTAGCTTCTGTAGGAGAATTGCCAAAACGAGCGAGAAACTTTCAGGGCAGGCTCATAAGGGAAGAAGGTACTTCTAATTGGGTAGATCTTATTCCTACTACGCTTTCTGAAGTAAAGTCTTATTTGTACGTAAGTTTAGATGAAGAACTTAAAATCACAGGAAAAACCAGTAAAGCACATCAGGGACTATATGCAAAGAGATTCCGCGAAAATAATACGATGAGTGATGAGAAGTATTTGGAAAAGCTGGAAGGAAAAGTAGGTGAATTTTCTATTTCAGAACTTGTGGTGGAAAACAGGCAGGATATCAATGAAATTATTAAAGAAACTTATACATTCAGCGGGCGCAATCCGGTAGAAGAAATCAACGGAAAAATTTATTTACAGCCGTTTTTATTTGAGGCAATAAAAGAAAATCCTTTTAAGGCCGATGAGAGAAATTATCCAATTTTCTTTGATTTTCCATCAATACAAAATGAAGCTATTACTTTTGTTGTTCCTGAAGGTTATGTTCTGGAATCTTTTCCCGAAAGCGGAATCGTAGAGCTTAATGGCGGAGAGGTTAAGTACACGTTCCTTGTACAACAGAGCGGGTCTGTATTAAGTATTAGATCTACACTGGATTTGCCAAAAACATATTTTACGCCTGAAGATTATGATGGCTTAAAGAAATTTTATAGCCAGATAATAGAAAAACAAACCGAAGCAATAGTTCTTTCTAAAGTATAAAAAATGAATATACAGGATGCTCAAAAAGCAGTAGACGAGTGGATTAACGAACACGGGGTGCGATATTTTAACGAACTTACCAATATGGCGCAACTCACTGAAGAGGTTGGGGAAGTAGCCAGGATTATTGCCCGTCGTTATGGTGAACAGAGCGAAAAAGAAAGTGATAAAAATAAAGACCTTGGAGAGGAATTGGCCGACGTTGTTTTTGTAGTTTTATGCCTCGCAAACCAAACTGGTGTCGACCTTCAAAAAGCGTTTGATAAAAAACTGGATTTAAAAACAAAAAGGGATCACGACAGGCACCATAATAATCAAAAGTTGAAATAGATGGGTTTTAAGAGCATTGTCTCACAAAGGAAGTACTGGAAATCTGTAATTATTCTGGGATTGATATTTGCCATTCTTTATAATTTAATTTCTATTCTTTTTGAATATGGCGGTTTTGCTTTTGAAGCTTATTACAACGATTATATTGCGGGCGACAGGTGGGGAAAATATGTTTTGGCCCAACTTGGGGCGGCCCTTTTTTATGGGCTTATTGTTTCTTACGGCCAGTTTAAATCCAGGGAAAAACGAGAAGAAAATTCCAATAACTGAATTAAATGGAAATCAAAATATCACATTCTGAAAAGAAACTTTTCGGGGAATTACAAATAACCGGTTCTAAAAGTGAATCTAACCGGCTCCTTATCCTTAAATCCCTTTTTCCTTCACTTCAGGTGAAAAACCTGTCTAATAGTGACGATACTCAGGTGATGAAGAAGGCGCTTCAATCCAAAGAAGAGATTGTAGATATTCATCATGCCGGTACTGCCATGCGATTTTTAACTGGATATTTTGCAGCTAAAGAGGGAAGGGAAGTAGTGTTAACTGGTAGTCCGCGAATGCAGGAGCGCCCGGTAAAACTGCTGGTTGAGGCACTTCAAAGTATAGGGGCAGACATTTCTTATGAAAAAGAGCAGGGCTACCCTCCGCTAAGGATCAAAGGGAAAAAACTTACCAAAGATGAGGTGGTGGTACAGGCAAATATCAGCAGCCAGTATATTTCTGCATTAATGTTAATTGCACCGTCGCTTCCTAACGGACTCCAAATTAAACTTGATGGACAGATTACCTCGGCACCTTATATTTCCATGACGCTGGAAATGTTGCAACATGCCGGAATAAAAGGAGAATTTAAAGAAAACAGGATTAGAATAGAACCTGAAAAAAGTCTTCCTGCAAAAACTATTAATATCGAGTCAGACTGGAGTTCGGCGTCTTATTTTTACAGTATTGCTGCCATTTGTGAAGAGGCAGAGCTTAAATTATCCAATTATCGTAAAACCAGCCTCCAGGGAGATTCCTGCCTGGCGAAAATTTACCGTCAGCTGGGCGTGGAAACAGAATATCAGGGTGATTCAATAATTCTGAAGAAAAAGCCCTGTAAAAAACCAAAGAGAATTACTGAAGATCTTCAGAATTCGCCAGATATCGCACAGACGATTGCCGTGACCTGTCTTGCTTTGGGGATTGAGTGTCAGTTGGGAGGTCTACACACTTTAAAAATTAAAGAAACCGATAGGTTAGTGGCTTTAAAGAATGAAATGGAGAAATTTGGAGCAAAAGTGGATATCACAAACGACAGTTTAAGGCTATATCCGGTGAAAACGCTGAATGAGAATGTTTCTGTCGCTACTTATAACGATCACAGGATGGCGATGGCATTTGCACCACTGGCGTTAAAGGTCGCTTTTAAAGTTGAAGATGCCATGGTGGTTTCAAAATCCTATCCGGATTTTTGGGAAGATTTGGAAAGCCTCGGATTTGATGTACAAAGAGAGGGCTGAAAATTGGCAATTATCGACCTGTAGTTACACCACGATTCTACGAATAATGTCAAATATTTTCGCAGAAGGTTTTTCTACACCTCCTGGTTCTTTTCTCCTGTTTCCTGACTCAATTTAAGTGAGGCTTCAAAATGGTAAGTATCGGTCTTGCGTGGGTGCTGATTCTTCAGGAGAATTCTGAAATTTTGTTCTTCAGAAAAAGAATAAAGAGAAGCATTTAAAATGGCAATTTTCGGCATTAGATACTTTAGAATAAATCATTTTCCAAATAAACTGCTATTTACTTGACAACCCCTATGTTGAGGTTGTATATTTGCAGCCTTTAAAAATTCAACTATGGGAATGAAACTTTCACACTTCAATTTTGAACTTCCAAATGAACTTTTGGCTGAATACCCTGCAGAAAACAGGGATGAGGCAAAGCTGATGGTTCTAAACAGGAAAGAGCAAACAATTGAACATAAACAATTTAAGGACCTGATAGACTATTTTGATCCGCAGGACGTAATGGTACTTAACAATACCAAAGTGTTTCCTGCACGGCTTTTTGGTAACAAAGAAAAAACCGGGGCAAGGATCGAAGTTTTTCTTTTAAGGGAATTAAATCCTGAAACTAAACTTTGGGATGTGTTAGTTGACCCGGCGAGAAAAATAAGAATTGGAAACAAATTATATTTTGGTGACGACGAAAGCCTTGTTGCAGAAGTTATCGATAATACGACCTCCAGGGGACGTACATTAAGGTTTTTGTATGATGGTTCCTATATAGACTTCAGAAAAAAACTGAATGAATTGGGGGAAACTCCGCTTCCTAAATATATAAAAAGGGAAGTAGAACCTTCAGATGAGGATCGTTACCAGACAATTTATGCAAAAAAAGAAGGTGCTGTTGCAGCTCCTACTGCTGGTCTGCATTTTTCCAAGCACCTGCTTAAGCGTCTTGAAATAAAAGGAATCGATTTTGCTGAAGTTACTCTTCATGTTGGATTGGGAACTTTTAGTCCTGTAGAAGTGGAAGATCTTTCAAAACATAAAATGGATAGCGAAGAGGCTTTTATTGAAGGCCCGGCAGTAAAAACGATCAATAAAGCAAAAACGGAAAGGCGCAAAGTTTGTGCGGTTGGAACCACGGTGATGAGAGCATTGGAAAGTTCGGTTTCTTCAGATCTTACTCTTAACGAATTTGCGGGATGGACGAATAAGTTCATTTTCCCTCCATACGATTTTAGTATAGCTAATTGTATGATTACTAACTTTCATACTCCAAAATCTACGCTTCTAATGATGGTTTCTGCATTTGCAGGACATGATTTTATGAAAAAAGCTTATGACGAGGCGGTAAAAGAAAAGTATAATTTTTATACTTACGGTGACGCCATGCTCATCTTGTAGTATAAAAAAGATAATCTTATAAAATAGACCTCACAGATTTCAAATACCTGTGAGGTCTTTTGTATTTTTGCAGCGTGAAAAATGACAGGAAAGATATACGGGCTTTAACAAAGAAACAACTTCAGGAATTCTTTGTCTCCCAGGGGGATAAATCCTTTAGGGGAAGCCAGGTTTACGAATGGTTGTGGAGCAAAAGCGCTCATACTTTTGAAGAAATGACCAACATTTCCAAGGAAACCAGGGAGATGCTGAAGAATAACTTTGTCATTAACCACATTCGGGTAGACCAGATGCAGCGCAGCAGCGACGGCACTATTAAAAATGCTGTAAAGCTGCATGACAGTCTTACTGTGGAATCTGTCCTTATTCCTACTCCAAAACGCACTACGGCCTGTGTTTCGTCGCAGGTAGGCTGCAGCCTCGACTGTCAGTTTTGTGCAACGGCCAAATTGAAGCGGATGCGCAACCTTAATCCTGATGAAATTTATGATCAGGTGGTTGCTATCGACAACGAGAGTCGGCTTTACTTTGATAAACCGCTGTCCAATATCGTTTTTATGGGAATGGGGGAGCCTTTGATGAATTACAACAATGTAATGAAGGCTATTGAAAAGATTACTTCTAAGGAGGGATTGGGAATGTCTCCTAAAAGGATCACCATTTCAACTTCCGGAGTTCCAAAGATGATCAAGAAACTGGCCGATGATGAAGCGAAAATAAAGCTTGCGGTTTCGTTACATTCTGCTATTGATGAGGTGAGGACGAAGATCATGCCTTTTAATGAAACTTTTCCGTTAAAAGATTTAAAAGAAGCGCTGGAATACTGGTATGCTAAAACAAAAAGCAGGATAACTTACGAATATATTGTCTGGAAAGATATAAATGATAATCGCCCGGCGGCCCAGGCTCTGGTAGATTTTTGTAAAGCTGTTCCCTGTAAAGTAAACCTGATTGAATACAATCCTATAGATGACGGGCATTTTCAGCAGGCTTCGGCTGAAGCTACTGCTATGTACCAGAACATGCTGGAGAGAAACGGAATTACGGTTACTGTAAGAAGATCCAGAGGAAAAGATATAGATGCAGCCTGTGGACAGCTTGCAAATAAATCAGCTTGATCTATGGGGATTAAAAGCAGTAAGATTTCGCATTAAAAAGTTATCTTTGCTCACTGCTTTATGAAGGTAATTTCCCAAATAAAACTTCCGGTGGAAAAGGAGATGGAACTTTTTGAAAAAAAGTTCTTCCAATCCATGTCTTCAAACGTTGCCCTTCTTAACAGGATTACCCATTATATTGTAAATCGTAAGGGCAAGCAAATGCGGCCTATGTTCGTGTTTCTGGTTGCCAAAATGGTTTCGGGAGGTACAGTAAATGAGCGCACCTATCGCGGTGCGTCGGTTATAGAACTTATACATACCGCCACACTTGTTCATGACGATGTTGTGGACGATTCCAACCGCAGGCGTGGTTTCTTCAGTATAAATGCTTTATGGAAAAATAAAATTGCTGTTTTAGTTGGTGATTACCTGCTCTCCAAAGGGCTACTTCTATCTATCGATAACAACGATTTTGACCTTTTGAAGATCATTTCTGTTGCGGTAAGGGAAATGAGTGAAGGCGAATTGTTACAGATTGAAAAGGCGCGACGATTAGATATTACTGAGGAAGTTTATTACGAAATTATAAGGCAAAAAACGGCCACTTTAATTGCAGCCTGTTGCAGCCTTGGTGCAGCTTCTGTAAAACCTGATTCTGACGATATGATCAAGATGCGCAGGTTTGGAGAGCTTATAGGCATGGCTTTTCAAATTAAAGATGACCTGTTTGATTACGGCGAAGCACAAATTGGTAAACCTACCGGGATAGATATTAAGGAGCAAAAGATGACACTGCCGCTTATTTACACTCTTAATAATTGCTCCAGTAAGGAAAAATCCTGGGTAATTAATTCAGTTAAAAGATACAATAAAGATAAAAAGCGGGTGAAAGAAGTTATTGAGTTTGTAAAAGCTAATGGAGGACTTTCATATGCCGAAGAAAAAATGGCAGAATTTCAGCAGGAAGCTTTAGTAATTCTAAACGATTATCCGCAGTCTGATTACCGGGATTCCCTGGAACTCATGGTAAATTATGTGATAGAGCGAAAAAAATGAGGTCTGTGATCTATAGCCAATAGGACTTTTAGTCAATATTCACTTCGTTGTGCCTGCTTTCCAGCTCCTGTAGCTCCTCATCCACTTCATTGTCTATTTTCTCGGCTCCTTCTTGAATCTTTCTTCCGGCTTCACGCGTATTTGCTTCAATGTCTTCTCCTATGGCTTCTACGGCTTCTTCAGTCTTTTCCTGTGTACTTTCACGGCAGGAATGCAGTAAAAAAAAAGAAACGACAGTAATTATTGAAAGTAATCTTTTCATTAGTATTGGATATTATGGGTAAGTAAAAAGCCATTCCGGAAATCCAGAATGGCTTTAAATTATCAGTTCAGGTGATGATTACATATCATCTGTTCCTTCTACTTCTGCTTCAATTTCGTTACCAGCTTCTTCAGTAGTTCTTTCGATATCCTCTCCAGCTTCTTCAGCAGAGTTCTCGATGTCGTTACCAATTTCTTCCATGTCGTTTTCTGCATTTTCTTCTGTAGTTTCTCTACAAGAATAGATAGAAAGAGACATTGTTGCTACGGCGAATAATAAAAATAATTTCTTCATTGTAATAATTGTTTAATTAGTTGAAGCAACAAATTTAAACTATTTTTTAATTATGCAATAGGCTCTTTTCACTTAAATATTTCCAATACCGTCTTGGCACATGTTGCAGGTGAAGCTTCATGTTTTTTCGGGATTTGATGTTAGTACTATTAAAATACTCCTTCCATAAGTGCTGAAAATTTATCTCTTCCTCGTCGAATACTGCATTATTATTAGTGCTAGCGTTAAAATGATGATTAAAATTTATAGTGATTTCGTTAACCTCCTGAAGGTCAAAATATAGGCCGTATTTTCTTTTTAAATCATAAATAATCCAAGCTTGGTCGGCATATCTTTTTTTAAAATGTTCCTGAATGAGGGGCAAAACATTAAAATCAGGCTCAATGACGGAGAAATAAATCTGATCTTTTGTCAATTTAAAGCGAACAAAAGCTTCCATCCGGTGTTTTTCCCTACCTACTTTTTTTGCCATCTTTGAAATTTTCAATACAGCGGGATGGCTAAAATCCGAATCAACTTGCTGATTAATTTTAAAAACATATTGCAGATATTTTAGCATAGTTAATTCTATTCCTGGTTCTTCACTAAGAAATGCGCGGTAAAGATTCCTTCTTCCGGCAGCTGAACATTTGTTCTTAATAGCCAGAGCAACCCTGGTAGCTTTAGTTTTATCTGTAATTATGTTTTCCAGATCACTAAAGAGTAAGTCTGATGCTCTTTGTTCTGTTTGAATGTCAACTACTTCTAGCTTTTCTTCATATGTGGTAAACACACAGGTAAGAAAACCATTGAAACTGCCGTCATAGCTTAAAATTGTTTTCATGAGTCGAAAATTGACAATTGCGGACTATAACTTTTTTGGAATTTGCTGCTGGAATTTTTCAGTATTAAGTTTTTTACTTTTTCTGAAGTAAGGTCCTTTTTCTCCCATCCTTCAGAATTACATATAATAAAGTATCGGGCACGGTTCATAGCAATTCCAATATTTTTGAGATGATCCCAATTTAGCTTGCGGTGCTTGCGGGCAGCAATAATTTTATGAACTGATTTTAATCCTATTCCCGGAACTCTGGCCAGTAATTGTTTTTCAGCTTTATTAATATCTATTGGAAAAAGGTGCATGTTGCGAAGAGCCCAACTTAGCTTTGGGTCAACATCTACATCCAGGTTTTTATGCTCATCATTTAATAACTCCCTTATATCGAAGCCGTAAAAACGGAGCAGCCAGTCCGTTTGATAAAGACGGTTTTCGCGCAGCATTGGAACAGCAGAGGTAATGGCAGGAAGACGCGGATCTGATGTTACCGGCACATAGCCGGAATAATAGACCCTCTTCATATTATATTTTTTGTAAAAGTAAGTGGCGGTATACATAATATCCCGATCTGTCTCTCCTGTAGCTCCAACAATCATCTGTGTGCTTTGTCCTGCAGGAGCATATTTTGGCGTCGATCTTATAATTTTACTTTCTTCACGATTTTTAGTTATTTCATTTTTCACCTTGAGCATAGGTTTCATAAAATCTTCATGTTTCTTGTCTGGAGCCAAAAGTTTAAGTCCGGAAACTGTAGGAATTTCAATATTCACACTTAATCGGTCGGCATATAAACCTGCTTCCTGCATAAGTTCGTCACTTGCACCCGGAATGGATTTAAGATGAATATATCCATTAAAGTTTTCTTCCAGGCGCAGTTTTTTCGCCACCATTATAAGCCGTTCCATGGTATAATCGGGATCTTTAAAAATGCCGGAGCTAAGAAATAATCCTTCAATATAATTACGCCTATAGAAATTAATAGTAAGGTCCACCACTTCCTGCACTTTAAAGGCTGCACGCTTGATATCATTGCTCTTGCGGGTTACGCAATAGGCACAATCGAAAATGCAATGGTTAGTAAGCAAAATTTTTAGAAGGGAAACACATCGTCCATCTTCAGTATAACTATGGCAAATACCCATTCCTGAAGAATCTCCCAGCCCTTTATCTTTATTCTTTCGGTTACTGCCGCTGCTGGAGCAGGAAACATCGTATTTGGCGGCATCTGCGAGAATAGATAATTTTTCCTTAATTCTGTCAAAATTCATTTTTTACTAATTTATCTCAAAAATAGGAAATAATCCTATGTAATGGAAAATATCCTACTATTTAATTTATGTGGAAGATATGGAGATGGAAACAGCATTAGAGGATTTGTTTGTAGCATCTTTTAAATGATCGAAAATGGGAAAAGAAGTTGTTGAGATAAAAATATTGACTGCTAAAAGCACCTATATTTTGGAGTAAAATTTACGTGGTGTTTTTAAATATAAATTTTATCTTCGCACTCAGAAAAGAGAGACAATGAGTTTACAGGATAAGGTAATGGTTGAAATGAAGGCAGCGATGCGGGCGAAAGACAGCACAAAGCTGGAGGCTTTAAGAGCTGTAAAAAGTGCTATTCTTCTGGCAAATACTGATAGTGCTTCCAAGGATGGCCTTACCGAAGATGAAGAACTTAAACTCTTGCAAAAGCTTGTAAAACAGCGTAAAGAAAGTGCCGCTATATACCGTGAGCAGGGAAGGGAAGATCTTGCTGAACCTGAAGAACAACAGGCAGAAGTGATTGAGAAATTTTTGCCTGAGCAAATGAGTGAGGCGGAAATAGAAGCAAAAATTGAAGAAATTATCCAGAAAACCGGTGCCAGCGGAATGCAGGATATGGGGAAGGTGATGGGAGCAGCTTCTAAAGAACTTGCCGGTAGGGCAGATGGAAAAACCATCTCAACAATTGTAAAACAGAAATTAAGCAAATAAAAATACTGGCCCCGTGGCGCAACTGAATAGCGCATCAGATTTCGGCTCTGAGGGTTGGGGGTTTGAATCCCTCCGGGGTCACTATTCAAGAATTCAAATTGAATCAGATCCCTGTAAATACTATGATTTACAGGGATTTATTTTTTTTAAGGGTTTTGTTTGAGATACTTTTATTATATTTATTTTCTAACAAATCGTCAACATAATTTTTATCCTGTCAACATGTTGACAATTTGATTATCAGTGAATTAATTTTTTTGTGGTTTGACTTCGTCTTTACTGAGTATTAATTTAAAGGCGACACAAATGCGTACTTCAAAAACATTTTCCATTTTATTCTGGGTGTATTCTTCCAGGGTAAAGAATAATCAAACAAACCTGTATGTTCGAATTTCTCTTGACAGTCAAAGAGTAAATATCAGTTTAAAATCCAAAATTCCTTTTGATCTTTGGGATGTTTCCGCCCAACGTGTCAATGGTAATACGAGGGAAGCAAGAGAGTCAAATAATCTAATTGCAGAAACACGAACAAAAATTTTTCAAAATTACCAGGATCTAAGGTTCCAGAACAAGAAAATCACCACAGAACTTTTAAAAGCGAATTTTTTAGGGGAAGGGCCTAAAGATAAAACCCTGTTGGATATTTTAGATTATCATAGGCAAAAGATTGAGAAAACGCTCGCCAAAGGCTCTGTTCGTAATTTCAAGGTTACCGAGAAATATGTACTTCGGTTTTTGAGAGAAGAACTAAAGATAAATTCTGTTTATTTGAGTGAGCTCAATTATAAGTTCATCAACGATTTTTCAAATTTTCTTTTTACCTGTTGGCCAAAAGGACATGTAAATGCTATGAGCCATAATACGGTCATGAAGCATTTACAACGGCTTCGGAAAATAACCACCCTTGCTTTTCATTTGGAATGGGTCGATAAGGATCCCTTTATACGGTGGAAACCTACCTTTGAAAAAAAGGAACGGGATTTTCTAAACCCCAATGAGTTAAAACTGATCGAGGATTTTAATTTTTATAATGACCGGTTGGACAGGGTTAGGGATTTATTTGTTTTTAGCTGTTATACAGGAATCAGCTTTTCAGATATCAATGATCTTACCTTAAATAATATTAGGATTGGCCTGGACGGTCAGAAATGGATTTTTACTTCAAGAAACAAAACAAAAACTAATGTTAAGATCCCTTTACTGGATAAGGCGCTAGAGATTATCGGTAAATACCAGGGACATCCAATGACTGAAATAACCCAAAGTCTTTTGCCTATTATCACCAATGTTAAGGTCAATCTTTTTTTAAAGGAAGTAGCAGACCTTTGTGATATCAGGAAGAATTTGACCTTTCATATGGCTAGGCATACTTTTGCCACTACTGTTACCCTTTCCAATGGAGTACCGATAGAAACTGTATCCAAACTTTTGGGACACACAAAAATTTCAACGACCCAAATATATGCCAGAGTTCTCGAAGATAAATTAAGTAAGGATATGTCTGATCTTAGTAGGAAGCTTAGGAATGGAAAGGGCTAATTTTAGTAAAGTTTGAATAAACCAGTAAGTGCTTTTCTTTTTCAGATAATCGGCCGCAATCGTTCGCAATCGTCCATAATCGTTCGCAATCGGTTGAACTTCCGCTTTTGTGGTTTGCAAATGATCCTGTGAACGAATGATTTCAGTACCCAATATTAAAATCCCCGCATCTCAGGTCGCAAACCACCGGTGGAGTTTCAAAACCTTTTAAAAAAGCAGCTGCTACAGCTATATATGAATTTACCGTTTCAGGATGATGGGAGCCTAAACCGGAATAAAATTCAGATTTGTTACCACCCCACAAGTTGTTTTCATAAATCTGCGCCATGACGTCTTTAGCTGGCCAGAGCTTTTTTATTCCTTTCTTCTTGGTCATAAGAGTGGATTAATTTAATAGAGAAGATCCAAGTATAAATAATGGTAAACGAGAATAAGGCTATAGTTATTTAAAATTTATTTTACGTTTTTAATAAGTGATCATCCCCCAAAAATTAGGACAGTAAGTTAAGTTCAAAAATAACCTTAATTTACTGTATTATGACACGAAGAAAATTCACCTCAAAGATTAAAACGAAAGTAGTTCTTGAAGCCTTGAAAGAGCGACAAACCGTCAAGGAACTAGCACAAAAATTTGAGATCACTCCACAACAGATTAATACCTGGAAGCGAGATTTCCTAAAGGAGGCTGATACTGTTTTTTCAAAAGGCGAAAAATCAAAAAAATCAGAAGAAGATGAAAAGAAAGACCAGCTTCTTAAAGTAATTGGGGAGCTTAAAGTGGAGAATGATTTTTTAAAAAACGCCTTGCGATAAAACCTTTAGAGGAGCGTAAAACAATGATAAGCAAGGGTCATTCAAAACTTAGCCTCCAGCGACAATGTAAGCTATTACAGATCCACCGCAGTGGTCTTTATTACAAACCCCGAGGAGAAAGTAAGCTCAATTTAGAACTTATGCGATTGATGGATGAACATTATACCGATCATCCCTTTAAAGGTGCCCGACGGATGCATACCTGGCTTACTCTGGACAAAGGATATCAGATCAACAGAAAACGAATTGAGCGCCTTTATTCCAGGGTGATGGGACTCCAGGCTATTATGCCTGGTAAGCATACCTCACGGCGTCACAAAGAACACAAGGTTTATCCTTATCTATTGAGGAACCTCACTGTAGATCGTCCCAATCAGGTCTGGGCAATCGACATTACATACATTCCTATGCGGAAAGGTTTTATGTATCTGGTAGCGATAATTGACCTCCATAGCCGCTATGTGTTGAACTGGTCAGTATCAAATTCTATGGATGCCCATTGGTGTAAAGAAACTGTTGAAGAAGCCATTCGCCTTCATGGTAAACCGGAGATCATTAATACCGATCAGGGCAGTCAGTTTACCTCAGAGATTTTTACTCATAGTGTACTCTCACAGGATATTAAATTAAGTATGGACGGTAAAGGAAGAGCTATAGATAATGTTTTATAGAACGGCTATGGAGAAGTGTGAAGTATGAAAACATTTACCTTAATCCACCAGAATCCGGAGTAGGTTTATACCGGCAACTGAGTGAATATTTTGATTTTTACAACCATAGAAGAAGACACCAAGGGATAAAAAATGAAATACCCTTTAACCGGTATTTAAAACAAGAAAAGCTGCATAACAAATGAAAAATAGAACTCAATTTAGCAGCTAAGCTGTCCTAACAAAGGGGGGTACTTCAATACGGCTAAGGAAATAGTAGGTGCAATTTTAGAAGAATACGATACTTTTTAATAGCTTTAAAGAAAAAATGCTGAAGATTCAGGAAGGTGCTGAATAGAAACTTTTACTATGGAATACGGTTTAAAAGATAATGTACTTCTAAAAATAAGGAAGGTTCTAAGTTCTTTTTCAGGCATAGAAGAGGCTGTCATTTATGGGTCCAGAGGTTTGGGAACTTATAGAGAAGGATCTGACATCGATATTGCCTTAAAAGATAAGCTGAGTTTTGAGGAATTATTAAAGATCGAAAAAAAACTTGATGACCTCATGCTGCCTTGTACTTTGGATTTATCTATATATCATAAACTTTCTAATAAAGATTTACAGGAACATTAGATTGGGTCGGCAAACAATTGTATGTAAAGCAAACCGTAAAAAATAATTGAGCAGCTTTTCCTTTTGAAACTCTGAACAGTTCAGTATGTGTCTGATTTGTATGAGCTATAAAATTGATTTTTATAGCTCACTTATTAGGCGTAGATTGAGCTATATATTTTAATTAATAGCTCATGGCATGGAACTGGCAACTTAGAAGCTGGTCTCACTTCGAATTCACACCGGAAGTTTTGCTTCCTTATGAAAAGACATTTTTGCAAAAAGCGGGTATGTTGTATGGTAGTATGAAACATATTAGTAATGAGAATCAGGATGAGTTAAAAATAATGCTGCTTAGTGATGAAGCGTTTCAAACATCTAAAATTGAAGGTGAGCTGCTGGATAGGGATTCACTACAATCCTCAATTCGTAAACATTTTGACCTTCAGGCCGATAAAAGTAAAGTGTCTCTTGCAGAAGATGGAGTTTCAAAAATGATGATTGATCTATATAGGAATTATTCATCTCCTTTAACTCATGAGCAATTATTTTTATGGCACGAAATGTTGATGAACGAACGTCGGGACCTTCAGGATATAGGTAGTTATAGAACGCATAAAGATCCAATGCAGATAGTTTCAGGATCGATGGGCCGTCCCATAGTTCATTTTGAAGCTCCCCCATCTAGTGCAGTAAAAAAAGAAATGGATAAGTATATTTCATGGTTTAATGATACAGGTGATAAATACTCCGACTCACTAGTGAAGTCTGGTATCGCGCATCTGTACTTTGAAAGTATTCATCCTTTTGAAGATGGAAATGGAAGAATTGGTCGTGCGCTATCGGAGAAAGTATTATCACAATATTTGGAGCGTCCTACTTTAATCGCTCTTTCACACGTTATTGAAAATAACAAGAAGCTTTATTACAGTTCTTTGCATCTCAATAGTAAGGAAATTGAAATTACTGGATGGTTAGAGTATTTTTGTGAAACGATTCTTCAGGCTCAGGATTATACGCAACGAATGATTGACTTTACAATAAGTAAAACAAAGTATTTTCAGGAATTTGATGAAAAGTTCAATGAGCGGCAAAGGAAAGTGGTGAATCGAATTTTTCGAGAAGGTATAGAAGGGTTCAAGGGAGGCTTAAGTGCAGATAATTATATTAAGATCACCGGGACAACGGCTTCTACCGCTACTCGGGATTTAAAAAAAATGGTTGATCTAGGAGCATTCATAAAAACTGGCGAGAGGAAAAGTACTCGTTATCAATTGAACCTGATTTTAGATAATTAGAGGAAACCTTTAAGTAAAAACCTTAAATTTCTGTTAAAGGTGCCGAATTCGGTGAGTACAAAGAAGGGTGCTCTGTAAATGCCTGTAAAATGAGACGTTCAGGAAATAGTAGAGTCTTGTCCATGGCGGACTCCTCCCTGAAAGTTATGAGGAGAGGAATAACAGGAAGGGAGGTGCCCAAGACTTTTTCGACGAAGCGCTTTTCCTGTATTGGAGTATAGCGGAATGAAAGGGAATGTGCTGAGGGATTTGAAATAGAAATTTTCATACCAATAGAATGCTTTTGTTGAATAAAGGCAGAAGTTAATTCCGCTACTATACAGTAGTCTTCGAAAATTGTAATGACATCCTGTTGGTGGATTATCCTTATCCACAAAACACCAATAAAAATTTCTGGAAATTATAGAATTGCAAGAGGCACTGCAGGATCCAGTATAAAATTAATGTTAATTCAAAATATTTTATCGTTATTTTTAAATCAAATTTTTATATTCCTTAACTTTAGTTTAAGTTTATAATCCCTTCACCTGAAAAGTGAAGATTAAAAACATCTTGGATTATGAAGAATCAAGACACATATTTTTTGGTTAAATCTTTAAAAAAGGGGGATTTAAAATCCTTCGAAAAATTGTACAGGATGTATTATTCCAAGTTACATGGATTTTCCAATAAGTTTTATTCCCCAACACTCCAGGCAGATGACTTCGTTCAACAAACATTTTTAAAGGTATGGGATGAAAGAGAGCATTTGAAAGAAGATGTTTTATTTGATAAACAGCTTTATGTTATATGTAGGAATCTAATTCTTAACAATCTTAAAAGAGAAAAAAAGATGGTTTCAAACCAGGATTTTCATCTCAATTCATATGAAGTAATTGAGGAAAATGAAGAGATATTTCTTAAAGAAGAACTAGATAAACTAAATACAGGAATTGAAAAATTGCCCAAAAAAAGAAGGGAAATATTTTTACTTCATAAAAGAGAGAATCTAACTTACGAGGAAATTGCTCAATATCTTTTCATTTCAACGAAAACGATTGCGAACCACATCTATCTCGCCAGTAATTTTTTAAAAGAAGAATTTAAAAAATTTTAAAAAAATTTCTTCAAGATTAGGAACTTCTGATTTCTCAATTGTTATAAATATATAAGAGGAAAAATTATTTAATTGAAAAATCACGAATTTAACGAAGAAGAATTTGAAGAGGCATGGAATTCGCCCTACTCAACTATTTCAGAAAATGAAATAGAAGATTCGTGGAGCAGCTTCAAGACAAATATTATAATTGATAAAAAAAGTGGAAGGAACTATGCTAAAGCAAGTGCCGCTGCTGCTTTATTAATATTATTATTTACTTCTTATTTCTTTTTAGAAATTTATAATCCAGTAGTAACAATTGAAAATTTCGCAAAAGTCGACAAGGAGGTTGTGTTGCCAGATGGTAGTTTAGTGTTATTAAAAAAAGGCTCCGAAATAAGTTACAAAAGCAGTTTTAATAATACCAGGGAAGTAGAGTTAAAAGGCGAAGCTTTTTTTGATGTAATAACTGACAGTATAAGGGAGTTTAAGGTGAGCACTAAATTTACTACTACCATTGCACTTGGGACGGCATTTTTAGTAACTGAGAAACCTGGATTAAAAGATACTGAAGTCACTCTGTTTTCCGGGCGAATTTTGGTTTCTGTTAATGGATTAGCAAAATCCTGGGCGCTTATAAAAGGGGAAAAATTTATCTATAAAAACGAAAATGCTATAGTAAAAGAATTCAATACTACTCTTTCCTTTGACGCGGGAGATTCTTATAAAGATTTAAATAATATTGAGCTAGAAAAATTATTCACTTTTTTAGAGAAAAGGTTTGGATATAAATTTATCACAAGTGCCTACACCTTGGAGAAGAGAGTAACCTTAAGAATTAATAAAGCTGACTCACTTGAAGAAATTTTAAATTTATTATCCATAATTAATAATTTAAACTATGAAATAAATCAAGAGACTAAAGAAATTGGAATATTCAGTAAATAAACAAAAAAGGGCTTCCACCGTCAAATAGAAAACCCTTTTTTCTAAAGATTACAAAAAAAGTATGATCCGACAATTGTCCAATTGTCGAATACCCTTTTGCATTTTCAAATTTAAATAAATAGAATATGAACAAACTACTATTAACAATGTTTTTTTATTTACCTTTTATTATTAACCCTCAGGAAATTTCCTTTAATGTATATAATCCGACCCTGAGGGCAATAATATTAGAAGTAGAGTCTCAGGCTGATCTAAAATTCGCTTATGGAGAAGAGGTGGATCTTTCAACTAAACTCCTAGGAAGATTTAGTTTTGAAAAGGAAGGTTTAGATAAAGTATTGGAGGAAATAACAAGAAGAACTCCCTATACTTTGAGTGTTGTTGGTAATAACATTGCTATTGCCTTAGACCCACCCGTAGAAAAACCTGGAATTAAAACAACGGAAGTTCAGCAAATAATAAATGGAACGGTTACCGATTCAGACGGCATGCCTCTTCCCAGTGTAACAATCCAGGAAGAAGGAACAAATAACGGAGTCTTGACCGATTTTGATGGAAATTTCACTATCGAAGTAACTTCTGATGATGCAGTTTTGGTTTTTACCTACATTGGTATGCAACCTGCCAGGATTCCTGTTGGAGGACAAACCACAATGAATGTTCAAATGGAAGCCGATGAACAGGCGCTGGAGGAAGTGATTGTTGTTGGTTACGGAACACAAACGGTAAGAGAACTAACTGGGGCGGTTTCTCAAGTTAAAGCCGAGGCAATTGAAAAAATAGCAACATCAGACTTTACTTCTGCATTACAAGGTCAAATGGCAGGAGTGAATATTACCCAAAGCTCTGGTGCACCTGGTGCTGTTGCTAATGTTCAAATTAGGGGTTTAGGATCACTTTCAGCAGATGGAACCGGACCTCTTTATGTTGTTGATGGTGTTCCATATCAGCAACCTCCTAATATAAGTCCAGATGCAATTGCATCTATTGAAGTTCTGAAAGATGCAGCATCAGCTTCAATTTATGGTACCAGAGCGTCAAATGGGGTTATTTTAATTACTACTAAGACAGGTACCCCCGGTCAGATGAGGGTAAATCTCGACTCTTATTATGGAATTACCCGTATAGCACGAAACATTCCTTTAATTAATAACACAGCCGATTGGTTGTACGTTAATCGAATTAGATATCTTTCTGTAAATGCTCCCGGGGATTTCGGTTGGACTAGTCTTCAGCCGGGATGGCATGAAAGAGGATTATACTATAATACTAACTGGACAGAAATGTTCCAGGTCGATAATGCACCAATACAAAATCATAGCTTAAGATTATCGGGAGGAACAGAAACCCTTACATATAGTATTGTGTCAACTTATTTTAATCAGGAGGGAACTTGGCTAAATTCGGGATATGAGCGGCTTTCCACTCGTGCTAACACTCATTTTGAAAAAGGTAAATTTAGTGCCAATGTGGGTCTGGGTTTATCTTTTGACAAGAGAAATATGAGTAATCCCGATCTGCCAATTGATGCTATTAGATTGCGACCATTTGAAACACCTCTTGAAGATTACAGGGATGAGTCATTTCCGGAACCTGAATCAAACCCGAGTGCCATAGCAAACATAGCCAGAAGAATAAAACAGGTAAATCAAGAAGAAGGAAACAACCATTCCATAAATATGGATTTAAATTATGAATTGTTTGAAGGTTTTACTCTTAGAACAAATCTTGGAGGTTTTCAATATAATACTTATTCAAAATTATTCGAACCCCGATTTACTTTTTATGATGAATTCACAGGGGAAATGGCTCCTGGAGGATTTCCAATAGCCAGTCTTGAAGTAGGACAAAATTTCCGGCAACACTGGATTTCTGAATTTATGGCTATATATGAAAAGTCATTTGGCAATCACGAAATTTCTGCATTAGCTGCTTATTCCCGGGAACAAACTACCAGGAGATCATTTAGCGCAGGGAGACGGGATTTCTTAAGTAATGATATTCAGGTCTTAAGTGGAGGAGCAATAGATCCTACAGCGAGTGGAAAAGAATATGTCTCTAGCTTAACAGGAGCCATTGGTAGAATCCAATATAATTTTGCAGAACGCTATCTATTAAGTGCAAGTGTTCGCCGTGACGGATCATCAAGGTTCGGAGAGGATTATAGATATGGAGTGTTTCCTTCTTTTTCTGCAGGATGGAATATTGATGAAGAATCTTTTTATGAAAATTTAGGAATAAATTCTGTTTTAACATCTGCAAAAATTAGAGCTAGTTATGGTACCACAGGAAACCAATTTATACCAGACTATTTATATGCTCCTGTGGTTTCAGGTGGTGTAGATTATGTTTTAGGAGAACCCGATCAACATTTGGCACTTGGTGTTACTCAGGTAGATTTTACTAATGTAGATGTAAAATGGGAAACAAGTATCGCTAAAAACTTAGGCCTTGATCTTGGATTTCTCGATGGTGCTATAACCTTTACCGGGGATGCTTATGTAACTAATAAATCAGATATGTTGTTTCCTGTAGCCGTTCCTCTTTCGGCAGGTTCTGGTGGAGACGGAAGTGTCATTATGAATGTTGGGAATATGACAAACAAAGGATATGAACTGGCTAGTAGTTATAGAAAGTATGGCGATGATTTTGGTTTTACTTTAACTGCTACTTTTTCACAAAATTCAAACGAAGTAACTCAAACTAACCTTGCTTCAAGTACAATCTGGGGCGGCCAGGGAGGAGGTGCTACTGATCCTGTTTCTGTAATAAGAGAAGGTTATCCTGCCGGTGCTTTCTTTCTTATTCCCACGGATGGGTTAGTAACCACTGAAGAAGAAGTTCAAGAATATCAAAATTTAGTTCCAGGAGCACATCTCGGTGATTTACAATACGTAGACACCAATGGTGATGGTACCATAAACGATGATGACAGGATTTTTATGGGAAGCGGTAATCCAGATTGGGTTGCAGGCTTTGCGATTAACGCAAATTATTTAAATTTTGATTTCTATGCACAATTGTATGGGACTTATGGCAACAAAATTTATAATGCCATTAAAAGTTATGCCTATGCTCATAAACGGCATCAGGATGTTCTTAATGCCTGGACACCTTCAAATCCTACTTCGACAATTCCTACTCCCAGAGGTTCAACATCCCATGCGAATATACGATCAAGGTCAGATTATTTTCTTGAAGACGGTAGTTATTTAAGGTTAAGGAGCGTACAAGTTGGCTATAATTTCTCTGAATCAATTATGAACAATTTAGCAGTCAATAATTTGAGAATATATATCGGTGTAGATAATGCATTAACTTTTACAAAATATACAGGAAACGATCCCGAGATAGGTAATGATGGATTATTAAATAGAGGTGTAGATAGTGGAAATATTCCGGTAACATCTCAGTTTAGAGCGGGATTGCAGTTGGAGTTTTAATCATACAATAAATCAAATATTAGAATTATGAAACAAGAAAAGATAGTAGCAATTACCCTAATCATGTTTTTATCGTTAGGTTCTTGCACGACGTCTGATGAATTTCTTAGTGAGACGAACCCAAATACAATTACTATAAATGAATTTTGGGAAACAGAAGAAGATTTTGAAAAGGGATTAATGGCAGCTTATAATTCGCTGCAATCCGATTTCGTAATGGGTGGAGGTGCAGTTAGTTCATTGCATACTTTGTCTGATATTGCTAAACCTAATCCTTGGGGACAGGATAATATTGATTTACATGAATATAATGCTACAAATGTAAACGATTTTACCACTAATATGTGGACGGAGCTTTATACAGGAATCTTCCGAGCTAACCAGGTATTAGAAAATTTGGAAAATGCAGATCTTCCAGAATCTTTTAAAACCGAAATTGAGACAGAAGCACGCTTCTTGAGGGGTTTATATTATTTCTGGCTGGCTACAACTTATAATGATGGAGAAATTATTATTCATACCTCAGTTCCTGAGAATATGGATGAGTTCTCTCAACCTCTTTCCCCAAGGAATGAAGTGTATGCTCTTATTTTTTCAGACTTGCAATTTGCCCAGGAAAATCTACCGGAAACACGTAGTGCGATAAATTTAGGACGTGCAACCTGGGGAGCTGCCACTTCCATTTTAGGGAAGGTTTACTTGTATGAAGAAATGTTTGAGGAAGCAAGAATTGAGTTTAAGAAGGTAATTGATAGTGGTTTGTATCACCTTGCGCCAGACATCAGTTGGAATTTTGATATTGCACATGAACATAATCCTGAATCTATTTTTGAAGTAAATTTTTCAGATGTAGTAAAGCCAGGAGAAACCCCTAATAATGCAACTACAAGGGCTGCAGATTATGCTCCTCAAGAAGCTGGAGGGGACAGAAACGTTGAACCGGCTTACAATTTAATCCAAAAGTATAAGGAGGACGTACTGGATCCGGAGGATCCAAGAAATTCTGGCCAACAGTATTCTCAAAGAGCTTTAGCTAGTATTGTTTTTAAAGGTGATGGACAAATGTTTTACCAAAGATCAACTCAAGAATTTGATTTTGGTGTAGAACAAGAGGCACACGTTAAAAAATTTCAAAATTGGTGGTTGACAGAAGAACCCGTAGATAATCGTTCTGGTATCAACGAAAGAGTGGTCCGTTTGGCAGATGTTTATTTAATGTATGCTGAGGCTGTTTTAAAAACTTCTGGCAATGTTTCTGAAGCAATCCAATATGTCAATTTGGTGAGAGATAGATCAGGTTTATTGGAACTTAGTCCTGAAGAATATAACTCCGAGGAGTTAATGCATCATCTGATGTATATTGAACGTCCGCTCGAATTATCTTTTGAAGGTCACGGGATTCGCTGGCAGGATATACGGCGATGGGGTATTGTAGAAGAAATTCTTGCTGAACTTTCTCAGATATCATACAGGTCTTTTCCAAATGATTTGAGAGAAGCAACTGCTGAAGATTTAGCAGATCCTAATGCTGTTATAGTGAGGCAGTTTGTTCAGTCTTACGGAAATTATGATTCTGCAGAGGATGATTTTCTTCCTATTCCTTACCAAGAAACAATTACTAATGATGAAATTCAAGAATAACGAATGTCATTAATATGTCTAAAAACTAATGTAATATTAAAATACTGTAATATGAAAAAACATAAAATATTAGCTTATACATTAATAGTAGCCTTGGTTGGTCTTTTTTCTTGTCAACCAGAAGATCCACCATTAAACGATTTTTCCCATATTTTCATTGATTGGTCTCCTAGGACTATTAATGTAAATGATTCCGTTTCAATCTTAGACGGTTCCCGTGGTGTTCAAGAGAGGCTATGGACATTACCTGGAGGTGGTGTTGTGGATATTATAGGTTCAGATAATGATGCGACATCTACAGAAAGAATCTTACATGCTAAATTTTTGCAACCTGGAGAATATGATATCCGTCTTCAAGATCAATTTAATGATCCTAGCGTTACCTTAGACTCGTTGATAACCATAACTGTCTTAGAACAGGTTTCTGCTGGCTTTACTTCAGATGCGGAAATCGAGGATGGTAATGTTATTGTACAAGCTGGGGAAGTAATTAATTTCACTTCAGATTCTACTGGTTCTCCAGAATTTTTTGAATGGAGTTTTGAAGGCGGAGATCCTTCAACATCAACAGGGGACACTACTTCGGTTCAATATAATCAACCTGGTTCCTGGGACGTTACCCTTATTGCTTATAGAAACTTCCCCAGAGGAGCAGATACTATAGTTGTAAGAGATTACTTAACGGTTTTAGAATAATGCATTCTTAGTTCCGTAAAGAGGATTGTTACGAAAATTCTCTACGAATGTTTGCTTTATGAAATAAAATATCGTACACAACCTATGTCTAAATTTAAGTTGTGGTGGGAGGAGAATAAAAGCTAAGATAGCAAAAACAAAATATTATCTTCTTCCATAATTAACCCATTTAAAGTTTTTAAATCGGATAGATTAAATAATTCTGCCTATCCATCAATAAGATATTAATAAATTTTTCTCATGATAGTTAATAAAAAACTTTCAAAAAAACGTTGGTATCGGATTACACCTATTGTTTTTATAACTTTTAGTCTAGCTTATGTAGATCGGGCTAATTTCGGATTCGCAGCTGCCGGCGGAATGGCTGAGGATCTCAATATTTCCCCTTCAGCATTATCCTTAATGGGTGCGCTTTTTTTCCTGGGATATTTCTTCTTTCAGATACCAGGTGCAATTTACGCTGCAGATAAGAGTATTAAAAAGCTTATTTTCTGGTCCTGTATTTTATGGGGGACATTAGCTTCTGCCACTGGAATGGTAAGTGATCTTAATGTTTTATACGTAATACGCTTTTTACTAGGGGTTGTCGAGGCTGCTGTATGGCCTGCTCTTATTATTTTGTTGAGTAGGTGGTTTACAAGCCCTGAGCGATCGAAGGCTAACACATTTTTAATCTTGGGCAACCCTATAACTCTCATTTGGATGTCTGTATTGTCTGGTTATTTAATAGACTCTGTTGGCTGGCGTGGGATGTTTATTATTGAAGGAGCTCCTGCTGTAACTTGGGCATTTTGTTGGTGGTTTTTGGTTGATGATAAGCCAGATAATGCAAAATGGATGTCTGAAATTGAAAAGGAAGAGTTTGAAACCCAGCTTAATCAAGAGCAAAAGAATATAAAACCGGTAAAGAATTACGCAGCAGCATTTAAATCCAGGGCATGTATTTTATTGTGTCTCCAATATGGGCTATGGAGTCTAGGGGCTTATGGTTTTATAATGTGGTTACCTACGATTATCAATTCAGCTCCTGATGGTAGTATTGTAAGAACTGGTTGGCTTTCAACAGTACCATATATTATTGCCATTATTTCTATGTTCATAGCCTCATATTTTTCTGATAGAACTTTAAATAGGAAGGCATTCATTTGGCCATTTCTTCTTGTAGCAGCCATTGCTTTTGGCGCTTCTTATCTAATAGGGACAAGTAATTTTTGGTTATCATTTGGGCTACTGGTAATCGCTGGTGCAGCAATTTATACTCCCTATGCACCATTTTTTACATCATTAACAGAAATATTTCCCAAAAACGTAAGTGCAGGAGCGGTAGCACTTATCAATAGTTTTGGGGCATTAGGATCATTTGCAGGAGCATACCTGGTGGGTCATTTAAATGCTGTGACCCAGAGTTTTGACGCCTCCTATTTGTTGATGTCGGGTTCTCTTCTCTTAGCTGCGATCTTTACATTACTAGGCTTGGAGAATACTAAAAAATATAAAGTTAAAGAGATGTTGCCTCACTCTAGTAAAGGTAAAAAAGCTGCATCAAAAGTACCGCTTTAACGAATTAAGTTTTTTAAATGGATATGATCAAAGAAAAAATCGGTGTTATAGGATTAGGTAGGATTGGTTTTCCTGTGGCAAGGGCTTTCATTAAAAAAGGTTATTCCGTGTATGGAGACGATAAGCGATCAGAAATAATTGAAAAGTTTCAAGAGTTGGGTGGAATCCATTATCAAAGTCCGGCAGAAATTGGCAGCTATTGCAAAACTGTATTGGTAATAGTGTTGAATGATAAGCAGGTTCTAGAGGTTTTTTCAGGCGATTCCGGTCTTCTGGAAGGTATAAAACCTGGTTCTGTGATAATCTGCATGAGCACTATCAATCGATCTGTCTTGGAATCTATTGCTGCACAATGTACAGAAAGAAATGTTAATTTTGTTGACTGTCCATTCACTGGTGGGCCTGCAAGAGTTCCAGAGGGAAATTTAACTCTAATTGCTGCTGCCCCACTAGAACTAATTAATACTGTCGCTCCGGTCCTGGAAGTCATTGGAAATGTTGTCCACGTAGGAAATATTCCAGGAATAGGACAATCCGTGAAATATTGTAATCAGTTGTTGGTGGGGACTACTCATGTTGCCACAATGGAAGTTATTACTCTTGCAAGGAAACTGAATTTAGATGCTGCTCTTGTTTGTAAGATAGTAGGTAGTGGTATTGCAGGTAGTGAATATTTTCAACTTCTTTCGGAAAGCCTCTTAGAGGCCCGACCTTCACCAGGTGGATTGGGACAGATGTGCAAAGATATGTCAATAGTATCAAACACACTGGATGAAGTAAAATTTCCTGCATATGTAGCAAAGGCAGCTACAAAATATTTCAAATTAGCCGAAGATTTAAGTATGCAAAATTTGGAAGGCTCTGAACTGATCAAAGTTGTAGAAAATGTTTCAGATCAAATAAAGTAGTGAGTAAAATGTAAATTATGGTTGAACGAGTTTTAATTAAAGGTTCCTATTTATGGGACGGTTCTAGTGATGAATTAATTAATAATGGAGCTTTAATATGCGAAGGTGAAAAAATCCAAATTGTAGCATCTCTTGCCGAAATGCCTCCTTCTGCATACGATACTGTTCTTGACTTTTCAGGCTGCACTTTGATGCCCGGTATGATCGATAGCCACACACATCATTCAATGGATCCCACTATGGAAAACTATCTTGATAGAATGTCTGATAGTATTCCTGACTTGACTATTCGTGCAACAGTAATGATGAAAAAGGATCTTCTTTCTGGAATTACAACATGCCGTACATTAGGAGATAAGGAGTATTTGGACATTGCTTGTCGGGAAGCAGTAAAAAATAATTTAATTTCAGGTCCTCGTTCCATTGTAGCAGGAAAAGGAATACGTGCTGCCACCGGTCATGGGTTTGTTGGATATCCCTATAACGGGAAAGAAGAAATAAAAAAAGCCATAAAAGATAATCTCGAAGCAGGAGCTGATTTTACTAAAATTTACATTACAGGAACATTAAGGGGGAACGGAGATTTACCAAGCTATCTTACACGTGAGGAAATAGCGACAGCAATTGAAACTTCTCATGAAGCAGGAGTGAAAGTTGCTTCTCATTGCGTGGGTGGCGTCGGTTTAGATTGGGCTTTGGATCTAGGGCTGGATACATTAGAACATGCGTATCATATCAGCGATCATCAAATAGAAAAGTTAGGGAAGTCACGTACTCAACCCGTCTTAACTCCTAGTCCCATTTTGAATGACGAAATTGTGAATCATTATCCACAGCATTTAATTCGTGGACATTATGATGAGCGGGATGAAATAAGCAGTCGAATGAGATCATTAATTGAGGCAAAAATTCCTTTTGCCTTAGGAACTGACGGTATGCACGGTGAACTTTATAATGAGGCTAAATATGTTGTTGAACTAGGAGCATCTAATTTGCAGGCACTGCAAGCATTGACTCTAAATGGGGCAGGCGTATGTAATATTGAAAAAGAAACGGGGAGTTTAATTCCTGGTAAATATGCTGATATTATTGCGGTTGAAGGAAATCCTATGGAGAATATTCTGAGTTTAAAAAAGGTAAAACTCGTGGTGAAAAAAGGCCGGGTTGTTTCAAATTAATTAAGTTTTTCTGGCCAGAAAGAAACAGGTATTATGTCTTAAAAATTTTATTTTATATTAAAAATGAAGCAGGAAAAAAATTATTTAACACGTCATCATTATTTAAATTCCTCTCGATGGGCACTAGATGGAAAGCTGCTACCAAAGAATTTTAATTTAAAAATGCTGCTGGAGCTTCCTTTAGATGTTATCGCAGAATTTTTGAAAGTAATGCCCACTGGGCAGGAGGCTAACCACCAACTTTTAGCACCCATAGAACCGCATCAGGAAGTATGGGCAAGTGGAGTTACTTATGCCCACAGCCGTGACGCTCGGGAAATAGAAACAGAAATTAAAAATATTTACCAAAGGGTTTATGAAGCAAAACGTCCAGAACTTTTTTTTAAAGCTGCGGGATGGCGAACCGTTGGTCACAAAAGCCCAGTAAGGATACGGAAAGATACTAGCTGGAATGTTCCTGAACCGGAGCTTGTTCTTGTTCTCAATAGCTTTGGTGAAATAGTGGGTTATACTGTTGGTAATGATGTTTCCTCCAGGGATATTGAAGGAGAGAATCCGCTCTATCTTCCTCAGGCTAAAAGTTACAATGGTTCTTGTGCTATAGGTCCGGGTATTGTTATTTTAAATGCAGATGAACTTCGCGAACTTTCAATTGAAATGAAAATTACAAGGAATAATGAAAAGGTTTTTCAGGGCAGTACTAGTACTAAACGAATGAAGCGATCTTTTGAGGATCTGGTAAGGTATCTTTTTAGGGAATTAACATTTCCACATGGTTCACTTTTAATGACTGGAACCGGAATTGTGCCTCCAGATGAATTCACCTTACATCCAGGTGATCTTGTGCAGATAAAAATTGGCTCTCTTTCACTTGAGAATGTTATAGATAACGATTAAAAAATTTAATTTTTAACAGAACAAAATGTCAAATCAAAAAATTTTAATTGCGGGCGGATGGAGAGATGCAAGAAACCCAGAAGGTTTTTTTCATTCAAGTAACCCTGCAGAGAAATCAGAATTATCAGATAGCTTTCCAATTTCATCCAGGGAAGAAGTTCTTGAAATGATCCAGTCCGGGAAAGAAGCTGCGGAGGCAATGTACTCAATTCCTCCTGAAAAGATAGCAGATTTTTTAGAGAAGTTTGCTTCTAATATCGAGGCTTGTACAGACGAATTAGTTGAGATCGCTCATTTGGAAACAGCACTGCCAAAGGAAACGAGATTGCGTGCTGTTGAATTGCCCCGTACAACAGATCAATTACGTCAAGCGGCAGTTGCAGTTAGGGAACGATCTTGGGCAAAAGCAACAATAGATACTAAAAGCAATATTCGTGCAAAATTTGGTGCCTTAGGAGGTCCTGTTGTAGTTTTTGGACCTAATAATTTTCCTTATGCATTTAACAGCGTATCAGGAGGTGATTTTGCATCTGCCATTGCTGCAGGTAATCCTGTTATAGCTAAAGCCAATCCGGCACAGGTAGGTACAACAAAGGTTTTGGCTGAGGCTGCGTTTGAAGCTGTCAAAGCTTCTGGTCTTCCTAAAGCAGCTGTTCAACTAATTTATCATATAAAAACCGAGGTGGGATTGATGCTGGTTTCACATCCCGATGTAGGTGCAACAGGATTTACGGGAGGTAGACCTAGCGGTCTAAAATTGAAAGAAGCTGCAGACAAGGCTGGAAAACCTATTTATCTTGAAATGTCCAGTGTTAATCCGGTCTTTTTTCTTTCAGAAGCTTTAAACGAACGTCATAAGGAAATTGCTACGGAATTGTATGCCTCATGTTCTTTGGGCTCAGGGCAATTCTGTACAAATCCTGGTCTTGTGGTTGTTGAAAACAATGAAGCAGGAATGGATTTCCTGAACTCAGTGACAAAAAGTTTTGCAGAAAATGAACCTGGAACTTTATTTTCTTCTAACGGACCAAAAAATATAGCAGATGCTGTTGCTACCCTTGTAAATGCGGGAGCAGAAGTGCTTTTAGGTGGGAAAGAAAACGATGGTCCGGGATATAGTTTCCAGAATACACTTCTGAAGGTTTCCGGAGATACATTTCTTCAGAATTCCAAACATTTACAAACGGAAGCTTTTGGTACCGTTACTTTGTTTGTTTTCGTAAATAATTCAGATCAAATGAAAGCCGTAGCAGCAAAATTAGAAGGAAATTTAACAGGATCTATTTATTCCGATAGAGGAGGTGAGGACGACCAGGTTTATAAGCAAATTGAACCGGTGTTAAGAACTAAAGTTGGCAGATTATTAAATGATAAGATGCCCACCAGCGTTGCTGTTGTAGCTTCGATGAACCACGGTGGCCCTTATCCGGCAACGGGTCATCCTGGTTTTTCTGCCGTGGGTATACCAGGATCAATGATACGATTTGCCGCACTGCATAGCTATGATAATGTGCGGGAACACCGTCTTCCGGTGGAACTTAAAAATGAAAATCCCACAGGAAAAATGTGGAGGTTAATAGACGGTCAATGGTCACAGGGGAATGTAGTAGTAAACTAATAGGGGAAAACACCTTTTGCCAGTCAGTTGAAGAATCTCAAAAAACTCGCTTAACAATTATATTAACTTTTTAAAATTATTATTATGATTATTAACCATCAGAAATGCATCGCCTGTGGGAATTGTGTAGCAGTTTGCCCGATGAAAGCTATCTATATTGATACCGAAATAAACAGAGCCAAGATTGATGACGACGCCTGTGTAGAATGTGGAACCTGCTTTAGGGGAATGAGTACTGAAAATCTTAATCCCAAGCTTGCCAGGACAATTCGTAAAGCTGCAAAGGCTTTACGCTTCAGGATGGAACCAGAACCGGATGTATGTCCCACCTCAGCAATAGAGATGAATGAATTGGAAATGCCTCGGCTTATTAGGCAGATTTTCTCTGATCCTGTGGTGGAGCATACTTCAACTGGAATAAAAGGACGTGGAACGGAAGAAGTTAAAACTAACGATGTTAGGTTGAGAGTTGATACCGATGAAGTAGGGTATACTATAGAATTTGGCAGGCCCGGTGTAGGTGTAAGGTTCTCAGATATTCAAATAATGACTCGGGAACTAGCCTTACTAGGAGTAAAATTTGAAAAAAATAATCCAATTACTCATTTATTAGCTAATGAATCAACGGGGGATTTACGGGAAGATTTGCTAAATGAGAAAATTTTATCTGCTATTGTTGAAATCAAAACTGATATTAACATGGTAGAAAAAATTTTATCTACCGTTAGAGTAGTTAATATGGAAATTGATACTGTAACGGCTGTAGGAATTTCTACCCGTTGCGGTGAAGATGGTGAAGATAACGTCCTTCGTCCATTATTGGAAAAGTTGGGATATCCAAATCACCGGGCGAAAACCAATATGGGACTTGGGCGCATAACCAACAAGATTTTATTAACGCAAACTGAAAAAAACTAAAAATGACAAATACTTTGCACAGATACGGTACTGCCGAAAGTTTTCGGGATGATTACATCATTTTTGCAATTCCCTCTAAAGGAATTAATGATGAGGATTGTATTCCTAAGCTAAAAGAGTTTTTGAAAATTTGCGCGAGACATAATCCTGTAAATATAGGTAATGGACATCGTGGCGGTTTGGCCCCTCAAAAAGATCTTAGCCCAATGGTTCACTGGAATCGTGTTGCGATTAAAGATTGGGAAAAGGTAATTGAGGGAGTGAGCAAGCCTGGAACTGTTTCAGCTGTTTTTTCCACGAAGGAAGATGCTGAAAACTGCATGAAAGAAGTAGTGGCAGCAGATTTTGGATTTTCTGTAAACATGAGTACTTCTGTTGAAAATGCGAAACGAGCAGGCGAAGTCAGTGGAATAAAACGTCATAGCGTAGAATATTCCCTTGGGTTCTATGATCCGCATGACAATTTGCCGGATTCTCAGGTACTCGGTCTTTCAACGATGTGCGGTCACGGTATGGTCTCGTTTAATTTTGCCAAGAAAATGATTGAAATGGTCCGTGAAGGAAGAAGGTCACCGGAAGAGGCCGCAAGTACTTTGGTTCGCTTTTGTCCATGTGGAATTTACAATTCAGACCGGGCAAAACGCATTTTAGAAGAAAATATAGGCAAAGAAACAGAAGAAGACAGACAAAGAAAAAAGAAAAAACCAACAAAGGGACAAGATGAACAAAATATAGGCAAAGAAACAGAAGAGGACAGGCAAAGGAACAAGAATAGGTAAATATTTTAATTTATTCGTCCGTAAAAATCTGATTTAGGAATTACTTCAGGAATTATAAAATAAAAAAAATATACCAGTAACCTTAGGAACTTTTTATTTTTCAATTGTTATAGTTATATAAAACAGGATTTAATTCATAAGCACTAGGACAGGAATATAAAAGGTATAATATAAGTGACTGTATAAAAAAAATTTACCATATGAATAGTTTTCAATAGTAAATTTTAGAGTCTGATGATGTAGATCCTATGGACTAAGGAAATCATCTATTAACATAAACAAAACTTTAGTCAATAATAATTAAATTAAATAAAATGAAGAAAATGAAAAGTATTGTATTATCGCTAGTTGCAGTAATAGGGTTTAATTGTTCAAATGCCATTGCTCAAAATAGTTCCGATGGTTCAGATGTTTCAGATGAGGTTCTGCTTGAATTGTATCGTGGAGCAAGAGTTAATGACGTTGTAGATGGTTTGGTAACTGTAGGGTATATGGATGTAGGAGTGATGGACCCACAAATTGCACCTTTATGGAGAGATGTCCAAACAATGGATCATAGAATCTCTGGAATTGCTGTAACAGCTAGATATGTTCCGACAAATAGACCTAGGAATGCAGGATCTGATCTAACCAAACCTGAGAATTATCAGGATTACAGAAAATGGAGAGGGATGTGGTATTCAACTCTAGCAGGTGAATCTTTTAATGAACATATAAAAGAGGGAAGTATTGTTGTTATAGATAATCAGGATGATAATGATGCTGGTTCAACAGGATCAAAAAATATTCTAGATTGGCAGGAGCGTGGAATGGTCGGATTAGTTGCTGTAGGAGGAGTAAGAGACCTTGATGAAATTATTTTACAGAGAAATCCTGTTTACATGAACTATGAAGAAAGGGGAAGGGGTGAACGAATAGGGAGAAACGAATTGCTGGATGTTCAAACACCTGTAGTTGTGGGTGGAGTTCTGGTTTATCCTGGGGATGTTGTTGTAGCTGATACAGATGGTGTGGTTGTTGTACCAAGAAGAGTAGCGGTAAGAGTAGGACAAATTGCTTATATGGAATTAATTGCGGATATAGAAGGACGAAGAGAGCTTTATGAAAAATTAGGTAGGGAAATTGATGAAACTGTTGCTAACCGTCCCTCTCCTGAGGAGTTTTTCAGAAGTCTTGGGATTCCCGAAGACCCTAATAAATAGTCAATAAAGGAAGTAGAGAATTAGTTATATCAGTTATCGGAATTCGTAAAAATTTAGGAGAAATAATTTCGTTTATTGATAATTGATTGAGTTAGGTAAGCTTAATTAGATTTGTGTGTTAATGAAAAAGGCTGATTCAAAAAAGGATCAGCCTCTTTTCTTTGTTATTGTCGAATAAAAATTGAAAAAAGATGAGAAATAATTTGATTCAATCAGGATTACGGAATAGGTGAATTGAGGCAACCGGAAATAATTTAATGTGATCCCATTAAAAAAATGCACGTTGAGGTACAGATGATTTCCCCATTTCGGATTTGAAATTGACTATTTTTTATTGCTTTCTTTGATTCTAACATACAGATTTCACTACAGTCTCGTGCTTTGGGAAGGATAATTTGTTCTTGGTTACTCTTCCTATTTTACAATTGAAGACTTTCCGAATAATGATTTTTCTGATCTTAATGGGGAACCCGTAGATAACTGGAAGGTATTTCCAATTCTCCCTCCCGCTTTTGATCCCATAGAAATATTCTAGTGCCTAAATGGTGCAGGTTCTGATCTCGCAGAAAATAATTTTTAAAGTAAGAATACTAATGAGACTTGAATTAATATTGTGCCTTTTTGTAACATTGCCTTTCCTGCAGGGATGTAATACAATTACTGGTAACAAGAGGAATGAGGGAGACCAATTCCTCCAGAGTAAAACTATTGACAAGTATGATAATTATACAGATTGGGCCATTTATCGAGGAGATAAGAAAGCCAATCAATATTCTGAACTAGCACAGATAAATGCAACGAATGTCAATAAGCTAGAGCCTGCTTGGGAATACCATACCGGGGACTTTATCGGTCCTTCTATGTATAGTAATCCTATTGTGGTTGAAGGCTTGATGTATTTCACTACCCCAAAACTAAATGTAGTGGCCCTGGATGCAATTACAGGAGAGGAAGTTTGGGTATTTGATCCTTCAAAGTATAGTGACGATAACGAAGTTTTCCGTGGCCGTAGCCGGGGAGTTACTTATTGGGAAGATGCGAATGGACAAAACCAAAGAATTTTCAATTTCGTCAGGGACCGGGTTTATGCACTGGATGCTAAAACGGGAGAACGGATAGAGCCGTTTGGTGAGGATGGGTTTATTGATTTAAGACAGAACCTGCCAATAGATCCTGAAATGGCTGCTATTGAGGTTACTTCTCCAGGAATTGTATACCAGAATTTCCTCATTGTGGGTTCACGTGTTCCTGAAGGAGAGCGACTATCTACTCCTGGAGATATACGTGCGTATGATACCAAAACAGGTGAGTTTAAATGGATTTTCCATACCATCCCCCAAGAAGGCGAATTTGGATACGAAACCTGGGAATTTAATGATGATGTATCAATTGGCGGAGCCAACCCATGGGGAGGATTCTCTTTGGATGAAGAAAGAGGATGGGTTTTCTTTGCAACAGGCTCCCCTTCACCTGATTTCATTTACGGAGGAGACCGAAAAGGAAAAGGTTTATTCGGAAATTGTATAGTAGCATTAGATGCCACCACCGGGGAGCGGCAGTGGCATTATCAAACGATTCATCATGATATCTTTGATTACGACAATCCTCCAGCCCCTATCCTTACAACAATCAAATCTAAAGGGCAATCCAGGGATGCAGTTGTTCAGCTCACGAAAATGGGGCTCACCTTCGTCCTGGATAGGGACACAGGGGAACCAATATTTCCAGTAGTGGAAATTCCTGTGCCGGCATCAGGTGTGCCCGGTGAGGAAGCATGGCCTACGCAGCCTTTCCCTATAAAACCACCTCCACTGGCTCGTTTGTCTTTAGACGAGGCGGATTTGAATAATATCACCCCCGAATCCCATGCCTCTGTCCTGGAAGAATTTAAGAAATATAAGACTGGGTTTTTATATACGCCAGCTACGGAACAAGGCACCATCACATTACCAGGTCACCAAGGAGGTGTGGAATGGGGTGGTGGATCTTTCGATCCATATTCGAATGTCCTGTACGTGAACGTAAATGAAGCTCCCACAATAAATAAACTTGTGAAGTATTATGATTATGGAGATGATGGTGATGCTACACCAGTTCAACGAGGGGCTCAAATCTATAATCAAACCTGCACTGCCTGTCATGGTGCCAGCAGACAAGGAAATCCTCCGGCATTCCCTGCGCTTACAGACATAAAGTTAAACGTTGAGGAGCTTCGGGAGGTTATTCATAATGGTCGGGGTATGATGCCAGCCTTTCCTCAGTTTTCTAAAAAACAGGTGAATGACTTAATCGCTTTTTTACAAAATGACTTTTCGGAAAGCGATGAGAATTTAGAGGAACAAATTATCCCAATGGATCCTCGGATAAGATACTCCAATGAAGCTCCTTTCTTTGTTGATCCAGATGGATATCCGGCCATTTCACCACCTTGGGGTACACTTCAGGCAATAGATATTGCAGAAGGTACAATCCTCTGGAAAGTTCCTCTGGGAGAATATCCTGAATTAGTTGCTAAAGGAATCCGAAATACGGGTTCAAAAAGCTTTGGAGGACCGGTCTCAACGGCTGGAGATGTCGTGTTTCAGGCTGGTACCCCAGATGAAAAGATAAGGGCATTTAGTACTCATTCAGGTGAGGTTTTATGGGAATACCAGTTACCTGCTGGTGGCTACGCCACACCTAGTGTTTATATGATAGAGGGAAAACAATACGTGGTAATAGCCGCAGGAGGTGGGGGCAAAAATGGAACCAAGTATGGTGATTCTATTATTGCATTTGCTTTGCCAGATTACCTAAATGATGGTCCGCCAGAGGAAGAAAAAACAAGTTCTAAGTGGATTGATCTTTTTGATGGTTCTACCTTGAAGGGTTGGGTTCATCTTAACGGCTCCCACACATATTATGTTGAAGATAGTGCTATTATAGGAAGAACAGTTGAGGGAAGTCCTAATTCTTTTCTTGGTACGACAAAAACGTTTGATGATTTTGAACTAGAACTCGAAGCAATGGTTGATAGCGTTACCAACTCGGGAATCCAAATCCGAACTAAAGTTAAACAACTTACCTTAGGTGATGGTCCTGATTCGAGAGCTGGAAGAGTCTACGGACCTCAGGTGGAATTGGTGAGGAACCAAGGCTCAGGAAAACCAACTACAGGTTTAATATATGGAGAGGCTCTTGGCACTGGTTGGTTGTCGGCGGATGATGAAATGCAAAATGGACATAATCATCTCATCAACGATGGCTGGAATAAAATTCGGATAGTAGCAAAAGGACCTCGCATTCAAACATGGGTGAATGGTGAGCAAGTGGAAGACCTGGTTAATGAAAATGTCTACAAGAGCAATCCTAGAGGATTTATTGGGTTGCAGATGCACGGCATAGAAGGAAGAGGACCATATGTTATGAAGTGGCGGAATATAAGAATTCGGCCCCTTGACAATAACAATTAAAAAAATTGCTGTAGAGAATTTTAATAATTATAATGCGAATTCAGAAGAGCTCCAAATTATAAGTTAAATTATTGTTGGCTCGGGTGCTGGCGGCGGTACGGTTACTTCAAATTATTCAAAGCTAGTTTAGATGCTCCCAGGTGGATGCTGATTCTTATTTTGATTAAGATAACCTGAAAGATAAAAGACAAATACATCCACCTTGGGTGAGCCCGAGATTTTATGAATTATAATTCAAAAAATGAATCAGAAAAAAATAAATATAGCCATTGTTGGATTGGGTTTTGGTGCTGAATTTATACCAATTTATCAGAAACATCCAAATGCAAATATGTACGCGATTTCGACGTACCCAAAGCAAAGTGGATGAAAGTGGGGATGCTTTCGGAATAGAAAAAAGATATACAGACTACAATGAACTGCTGAAGGATCCTGAAGTTTATGCAATTCACATAAATACTCCTATTAATAACCATGCGGAGCAGTCTCTTGCCGCATTACGTGCAGGGAAACACGTGGCCTGTACAGTTCCTATGGCAACAACTGTAGAAGAATGCCGGCAAAACTGTGGTGTATAGCCGGGAGTTTCTTTTTGTGAAAGAAATGTATGAAAAAGGAGAGTTGGGGAAAATTCAGTTTTTAAGGGTCGCCCATCTTCGGATGGGCCGCAGTGAAGAGGTCCAGGCGACTGTTTATCAAAAACACAGGACTCTGCTAAATCGAAAGATGATGTATAGGGCCTGACACCTGCCCGGTGCTGGAAGGTTAAGAGGAGATGTTAGCCCTTGTGGCGAAGCATTGAATTGAAGCCCCAGTAAACGGCGGCCGTAACTATAACGGTCCTAAGGTAGCGAAATTCCTTGTCGGGTAAGTTCCGACCTGCACGAATGGTGCAACGATCTGAACACTGTCTCAGCCATGAGCTCGGTGAAATTGTAGTATCGGTGAAGATGCCGATTACCCGCTGTGGGACGAAAAGACCCCGTGCACCTTTACTATAGCTTAGTATTGACTTTGGACAAGTGATGTGTAGGATAGGTGGGAGACTTTGAAGTTGCGTCGCCAGGCGTGGTGGAGTCATTGTTGAAATACCACCCTTTACTTGTTTGAAGCCTAACCCCTGAAAATGGGGGACAATGCTTGGTGGGTAGTTTGACTGGGGTGGTCGCCTCCAAAAGAGTAACGGAAGCTTCTAAAGGTTCCCTCAGCACGCTTGGTAACCGTGCGTAGAGTGCAATGGCAAAAGGGAGCTTGACTGAGAGACATACAGGTCGATCAGGTACGAAAGTAGAGCATAGTGATCCGGTGGTTCCGCATGGAAGGGCCATCGCTCAAAGGATAAAAGGTACGCCGGGGATAACAGGCTGATCTCCCCCAAGAGCTCACATCGACGGGGGGGTTTGGCACCTCGATGTCGGCTCGTCACATCCTGGGGCTGGAGAAGGTCCCAAGGGTTGGGCTGTTCGCCCATTAAAGTGGCACGCGAGCTGGGTTCAGAACGTCGTGAGACAGTTCGGTCTCTATCTGCAGTGGGCGTTAGAAATTTGAGTGGATCTGACTCTAGTACGAGAGGACCGAGTTGGACCAACCTCTGGTGCACCAGTTGTTCCGCCAGGAGCATTGCTGGGTAGCTACGTTGGGAAGGGATAAGCGCTGAAAGCATATAAGCGCGAAACCCACCACAAGATCAGATTTCTTTAAAGGATCGTGGAAGACTACCACGTTGATAGGCCATAGGTGTAAAGGCAGCAATGTCATAGCCGAGTGGTACTAATAATCCGTTGAGCTTGGTGCAAGGTTCCCCCTCCAGAAAGGGGGAGAGTAACTGGAGGGGAAAAGCCTCTAAAACGCAGATGATTGCTTTTATAACTAGTCTTCTTATGTTCTTTGTTTCTTATAATATGTCAACTTATTAGTCCCTTTGGGACAGTTAAAAGTTGAAAGTTAAAAAGAGAGAAAGTAGCATTACTTTTAAACTTTAAGAACTTTACAACATTTTAACTCAAAGCTTAAGGTGGTTATGGCAACGGGGCTCACCTCTTCCCTTTCCGAACAGAGAAGTTAAGCCCGTTAGCGCAGATGGTACTGCTGTATTGTGGGAGAGTATGTCGCCGCCTTCTTTTTGAAAACCCTTCATCATTGCGATGAAGGGTTTTTTTATGAAATAAAACCAGGTACGGTGCCTTTCATTCATCTTAAAGTTTGATCGCTATTGGATGGCTTATTAATGTATGAAAATGGATGTCAAACCGGGTGCTGAAAAATTTGAATATGTAGAGAATACAGTATCTTTTATTTTTTACTACTTCAGAAGCTCTTTCCATTCCATTTTCAGTAGAATATCTCTTTTCGTTCCTCCTGGCTGTATATCAAAAGCAGAACTGGTCAAAAATAGTTTTATTCAAGAAATGTATCTACAAAGATATATAATCGAATTTTCAACTATCTCCAATTGCCTAAGCTATAATTTCAGATAATTCTTGTATAATTGGCGGGTTGGAAATTGGGTGTTAAGAAAAATTTTTTTACTAGATCTCAGGATAAAAGAAAAGCAGTTGCCGTATTACCGGCAACTGCTTTAGATTTTTCTACTGCTGTTATTAGAGATAAATTATTTTTTCGAATGAAAATATATCCAATCCAGTTCTAAGAATTGTCTTCCCTGACCCTGCCCATCAGAGTTTTTGAAAACAAGATAAAGATCAGATCTTCCTGTAGTAGGACGAATTTCTGTTTTGATCGTTTTATATGAAGACTCTCCATCCGAATGTGGGATAACGGCTTCTGCTATTAATGGGCCATCAGGACTATTAAGATGAACTTCTATTGTACCGGCTGCCAGGTTCTCTACCCGGAAACTCAAAGCCTCAATAGCAGTTAAATCTATATCTTTATATCCGAGCTCTGAATTATGACCGATACTTCCCACAAAAGCAAAATTTCCCCCCTGTGGCCTTACTCTTCCCGCGGCACGAGCGGTCGTATATTCTTCTGCCTGAAGGCGAGGGTGGCGTAACCTAATCATTTCACGATCAGAAAGAGCAGGAAGCCCATTTGCTCCTTTATCGGTATATTGAGCAGTGAAGAAATATGTTCCTTCTTCACCTTGGCCAATATGTTGATCCAGAGGAAGAGTTCCTGTTAGGGACAGTTTTGCTCCTGAACCTGATGGTTCATCTTTTAGAGAAAGGATATACTCTACCATCTTCACTATTTCCTCGGCACTGTGCTGCGGGTGGGCAGGCATCATACTATGACCCCAGTTACCGCTTCCTCCGGCACTAATTTTTTCAGTCAAAAAGTTAACTGCTTCCTGCTGTTTTGCATAGCGTTCTGCTATAGCCAGGTAAGTAGGTCCTATGGATGCTTTTTCTGTGGCATGGCAGGACATGCAGTCACTGCTTTCCATAAGGTTTCTGCCCTGATAATGTGGAGAAATGATAGCGTCCTCTCCAAGGTTAGCAAGATCCTGTCCTTGTGGGAGATATTCATAATTAATGAAAACCTGTTCTGCAGGAATTCCTCCATTTTCGGTGCTTCCATCTTCAGGATCTGTCACCACAATTTTATACGGTAATTTTTTATCAAAATAGAAACTACTATTTCCTTCCATTTCAACTTCCACCTTAGGCGGAGCATTTCCTACCTGTATTCTGACTGTGCTTGTTGCCTCCTGACCTTCTTTGTCCCGAACAATAAGCTTGGGGTTATAAGTTCCCGTCTCTGTAAACGTGTGGCTAACCTCTATTCCCTCAGTAGTTCCTTGACCTTTTTGGAACTCCCAGTGATAGGTAAGTTGATCTTCCGTGTCATAATCAAAAGATTCTTTGGCAGAGAATTGTACGGTTAGCGGTGCTGCTCCTGCTACCTTATCTGCAGTAGCCTGTGCTATAGGTATGCGGTTATCCTCAGCATATTCAATACGTATAAGACGTGCTTCATCATTCTTAGCAAAATAATTGGCTCCGTACTCGAGATAATATAAAGCTCCATCAGGTCCAAATTCCATATCTATAGGTTTTGATATTGGGATTTCCGGTAAGAAGGGTTCTATTCTGGCAGGTTTTCCTTCTTTATCAAAACTTATTACTTTTATCCAGCTTCGGGCCCATTCATAAATAAATAATTTTCCGTCGTAATAAGATGGAAATTTAGCGTTTGAGTCCTGATAAAGGTCTGAATAATAAATAGGGCCAGCCATAGCACTTCTTGAACCTGTACCTAGGTTTGGCCAGATTTCTGACTCTCCATAAGGATACCAGATCATAGCTCCCCTAGCAGGAGGAAGTTTAAGGCTTCCTGTATTATTTGGAGAATCATTTACAGGATTTTCGGGATCAAAAGGTTCACCCGGAGTAAGAGTTGTAAAGTCATAGTCAGGATAAGCAATGTTATTGGCTTCAAAATAGGGCCAGCCGTAATTACCTGCTGAACGTGCCTGATTCCACTCATCGAAACTTTCTGGTCCTTGTGGACTTGATACTCCTGCATCAGGCCCCACGTCACCCCAGTATAACCATCCGGTTTTGTGATCAATTGAGATACGGAAAGGATTACGTGCCCCCATTACATAAATTTCCGGAAGGCCTTCTATGGGATTGTCCGCGAAAAGGTTGCCTTCTGGAATTGTATAGGAACCATCCTGGTTTAACTTTATCCGAAGAATTTTTCCGCGGAGGTCCATTGTGTTACCGGAGGATTTTTGGGCATCATATGGAGCTCTTCCCGGGCGCTCATCAATAGGAGTATATCCATCAGATTCTTTTGAGCTTGTATTATCACCCGTTGAGAGGTAGAGAAGACCATCAGGTCCAAATTGAATAGAACCTCCGGAATGACAGCAGGTTTCACGTTGTACAGGAACCTCCAGGATCATTTTTTCGCTATTCATTACAAGGCTGTCTTTGGTTAATCGAAAACGAGAAAGTCGCTGTACGGAATCGGAGCAAACAGCTGAATAGTAAAAGTATGCGTACTGGTTCTGGCTGTATTGTGGATCAAGAGCTACTCCTAGCAATCCGTCCTCATAGTTCCCTTCTGTACAAACTTCGAACTTGCCCATATTTTTTGTTGTCCGTGTTTTGGCATTGTAAAGTTTTACGGCACCACGGCGTTCGATGTAGACAACAGATCCATCGGGTAAAATGTCCAATTCCATGGGTTCATTAAGATCATTATCCAGAACAATACGGGTAAAGCGATTTTCCTCCGGAACCCTGGGAGAACGTGCTTTATCGTAGGAAAGGCTATTGGATCCCATAGCATAAGCCATCTCTTTTTGTAAATCTTCTTGTGCTAAATTGTCTACAGAGGTTAAATACGAAACCCTACCACCATCGAAGGTTTTTTGAAAGGGAGTGAGTTCCCCGCTTTGTGATACAGAAGCCATTAAATCATTATACCATGGCCATTGGTGGCGTGGCTTTAATTCCGTTCCTACTATGAGCAATCCACCACCAGCCTGTACATGTCGCTCTAAATCTGTCTGATGCCTGATGTTCAGGGAATCTCCAGGAACTCCTGCCAGAATAACAGTCCGGTATTGTTGGAAGGATTCTTCTTCCAGTAACTGAAGGTTGCTTGATGTATCTATTTCTTTTTCCTGGGCTTGAGCTGCCTTCATCAATTGACTAACTTCAGCTGTATACTCCGGGTTATACACTAATAAATACTTTTCCTCATCTGAATTTCCGGAACAGGAAACAATAAGGAATGCGGTCAAAATAAACCAAACTATTTTGCTCATTTTATTCTGTATATTTCAATTTCATTTAAAAGCAACAAGATAGCTTTTTTATATTAACGTGAGTTCGACTTAAGCAGATAATCTTTGATCTATAATTTCCAGGTTTAAGGAGGTTTTTTAGGAAAGAAGCTGTAGGCGATTAGCCCAGAGAGCAGGTTTGACAGGAAGTTATCAAAACTTCTGTGCCTGGTATGTTCGATTTGGCACATATTCTTCAGTTCATCATTTACTGTTTCAATGATGGACCTCTTTTTCAACATCACTTTATCGTAGGTATGCATTAAGCTGTTCTTCATGTTCTTTCTGATCTTGGTAACCAGATGGACTCCGTCCACGAAGAGTTTTTCAAAGAGGTCTTTGCCTATATACCCTTTGTCGCCATAGAGTTTACCTATTATCTTCTTATGGAAATTATCGTTTTTTAAAGGTTCCCTGTCATCAACATTGCCTTGGGTAAGCATAAAATCCAGGATTTCTCCTTTATCATTAATGATCAAATGAAGTTTGAACCCAAAGAACCATCCTATGGAACATTGCCCTTTGGCAGCCATTCCTTTAAAAGTCTTATGCTGCTTCTCCCTCTTGATATGACAAGATCTTAGGGGTGTTGAATCTATAAAGGAAATACCTGTGCATTTTCCCAAACAGCATATTTTCAAGAATAAGGCCATTGGCACCACCGCCTTTTGTTGAAGTTCCACAAAACGATTATAAGATACTGTTTCAGGAAACTCACTTTTCAAATGTGGTTTTACATAGAAAAGGTAAAAGTGTTTTAGATTTCTAAAATTGCCTGAATGGAAAAGTACCATTAGGGTCGTAATGTAAGCTTCCCCTAATTAGAACTGCTTGATTGTATAAAATTATTGTTTTTAGTCTGATCTGTGGTTTCTAATAGAGCATTAAATTTTGCATATTCTATAGGTGCCATTTTTCCTAATGCATCGTGTGGTCTTTGGTTATTGTAATCATCCATCCATACCTGAGTTTGTTCTCTTACCTGATCCAAATCCTCAAATATGTATTTATTTAAAACTCCTCTTCTATAAGTTCCATTGAATCGTTCAATAAAGGCATTTTGTGTAGGTTTTCCTGGCTGGATATACTGGAAATCGATTCCATGCATCTGGCTCCATTCTGAAGCTATCTTGGCAATAAACTCAGGACCATTATCCATTCTTATCTTTTGAGGTTTTGTTCTTCGGTTGATTAGGTGGTTCAGTACCCAAATGACTCGGTTGCTGGGCAAGGAAAAATCAACTTCTATGTGAAGTGCTTCCCGGTTGTAATCATCAATAATAGTAAAAGCTCTAAACCTTCTTTTGTTATCCAGGACATCTGTTACAAAATCCATACTCCAGGTATGATTGAGAGCTTCAGGTACTTCTAAAGGTTCTTTTACTCTTGCTGGTAATCTTTTCTTCACTTTACGCCTTAAGCTTAAGCCAAGGCTTTTATATACACGATAAACTCTTTTATGGTTCCACGGCTTTCCTTCCTTACGCAGTCGCTCATAAGCCATCCAAAAGCCTTCCTCACTAAACTTCTCTGCCT